>CAKZNE010000325.1 GCA_937129395.1 uncultured Cryomorphaceae bacterium
CGGCCTATAGCGACACCCAAGAACCCCTCTAAACTGAAACCCAAATACACAGGGCTGACCTTGCAGCGCACCAGCCCCTGTCATTTCGCTGCTTGATTTACAGTTCTGTTTTGACTAACGCTGTCGCACTCATTGTGGCAGCTAGAAACGATGCGTGACTAGCTGCGCACTTACAAAAACAACGTGAAAAGTTTAAAAATCAGAACTAGATCTAGTCTCTATATGGCTTAATGACCTTAATTTTGCCTTCGCTGTCATATTCGATAGGTGTCATTTTAACTGAGCGAAGATGAGTGACACCTTCTGACAATGAACTATCGTGATAAAAGAGGAACCACTTATTCTTATGAAAAGTAATAGAGTGATGATTTGTCCAACCTAAAACAGGATTTAATATAACGCCTTGGTAAGTAAAAGGACCATAGGGACTTGTGCTAGTACCGTAGGCAATTTTATGTGTATCTCCAGTAGAATAAGAGAAATAATATTTTTTTCATGCTGAGAATTTCATTTTGGAAATTAGGCCAATTGCCAATCTCAAAGATTATGCAAAATTTAAAAAATATTAAATAATCCCTTGAGCCTGCATTAATCGAGTGGCATTTGGTGTTCTACATACCCCTTCCCTTAATTTATAATCAAATTTTAACTCGTCGTTTTCAACTGTTGATTCAAAATAATAGGCTTCAAAACTGTCTGGGCTTTCACCCGCCAAATCGGCAATATCAATATCATGTGTAGCGATTACCCCTTTTGCATTATAGGCTTTAATTTTTTCCATAAAAAGGCGAGTTCCATTTCGTTTATCGTCAGAATTTGTTCCTCTTAATATTTCATCCAACAAAACAAAACAAGGCTTTTCACCTTTAAGGGTTTCATGGATCCTTTTTAATCGTATTACCTCTGCTTGGAAATAAGATTCCTCTTTTTCTATGGAGTCTACTAATTTCATGCTGGTCAATAATACAAATGGGAAGGCCTTAAACTCTTTGGCACAAACCGGCGCGCCCAATTTCATTAAAACTAAATTTAGACCCAAGGTTCTTAAAAAAGTGCTCTTTCCAGACATGTTGCTTCCTGTTAATAGCACATATTTAAATCCGTTAAAGTCAATAGAATTGTCTACTCTCTTTTTGGACTTCAATAAAGGATGACCAACATTCAAGGCTGAAAACTCTTCTTTTTCCGACGGTTTTGGAAAAATATACTCTGGGTTATTGAAGGAATAATTTGCTAAGCTGGAAAGAAAATCAAATTCAGCAATGGCATCTATCCAATCAAAAATTTCGTTTCCGTTTTTGGATTTCCATTCAAATAATCTTCTTAAGCTATGTAGATGAAAATGGTATAATCCATTTGTAATAAAGAGGGCCACCACATTGTTCAGTTGATCAAAACCACCCAATATTTTGGATAATTCTTTTAAGGCTTTACTGGCCTTTTTATCTTTCGTAATTACTTTATGTTTTAAGTTTTGAAGCAATTCACTTTCAAAGACTTCTCCTTCTATAATCTCTAACAATTCGGAATAAGCACCCAAAGAATTGGAAATTCCAGTTAACTGAGTGTATTCTGCTTTTATCGTTTTATACTGACTAAAAACCACCATTAGGTTAAAAACAAAAGAATAGCCGAACCAATTAAAATTAGCGAGGCTTGGGAAAATAAACCAATTCACCAAAAGACCCAAACACAAAGCTGCTAGAGGAAGTAGAATATACTTTGAACTAATTATCGGCTTTTGACTTGTATTTTGAAGCCAGAATTTCAATTGAGATTCAACTTCAGACTCTTCCTCCTCTTCCTGCCCTAATACCCTAAATTTTTGTCTCCACTCCAGTTTTGCCTGCAATTCCTTTACAGCTTCTTGATTTTTATCTAAGTCTGTAGAATTTGAGTTTATTTTTAGCCTTTCACCTAATATCGCACGCCCTTTAAAACTAATGGTCCTGTTCAAATGTTGAAAAAGTGAATTGGAACCAAATAGGTCTAAGTCATTGGCAAAAATATGTTCCGGATCTTTAAATTCATTTCCTTTATTATTTGGATAAGGAATCCCTTGGAGGTAGCCCAATTCCTCCTTATTCAATTGTATATAAAGTTTAGTTCGCTTTAATTTCTTTCTCAGTTTTAAATGACGAAGCAAAGCTTGCGTAAAAACTACCACCAAGACTATCGAACCTATTAAATAGAAAAGGAGATCCGAATCAAGATAAAAATAGAAGCATAAAACTGCTAAAATAATTGCCGAAAATCTGAAAGCTGAGAATTTTAGGTCTTTGGATTTTAATTTGGAAAGTTCCTTTTCATAAAAAGAAATCTTGTCCGTATAAATAGTTTGATCCATTAAAAAAATTAAAGAAAGCAAAGGTGCAAAAACTACAGCATCCTTGGAATTTAAATGGCGATAGTTTGGCTTCAAATATATTCCACAACATCTTCGGTTTTGAACCGTTTTCGAACAGAACATTCCATTACCGAACAAAAATCTGTATAAAATTGCCTGAAAAGCCTTTGGAATCGGACTTGCACGCTTTTTGTTAAAAAAATGCAAAAATTTAACAAGCCCGTATTGTCCAGTATAAATACAGTTAAATTTGGCAGGAATTTAGCCCCTTGAAAATGAAAAAATATAAAATTCCTTTACTCATAATTGGATCTTTACTAACCATTATCCTGATTTGGTCCTTCACCGGTTCTTCAGAAAGTGATCAGGATATCACTTCTAAAGCTTTTAGAGGAAAGTTTGAGGATCTTGTAAGTAGCTCCGGAGAATTAATAGCCAAAAATTCTGAGGATATTTCTGGACCTAGGGGAATGCAACGTTATGGTTTATACAATGTAAAAATCCAAGATTTGGTTGCTGAAGGTTCCTTTGTTGAAGAAGGAGATTATGTATGCAGCCTAGATCGTTCTGATCTAACTACTCGGATAAACGATATTCAAATTGAACTGGATAAAGCTACCAGTCAATTCACACAAACAAAATTAGATACCGCACTTACATTAAGGGAAAAAAGAAATGAACTGGAAAATTATATTTTTCAGTTAAAGCAAAAGGAAATTGAACTAAGACAATCCGAATTTGAGCCGCCTGCCACAATCGAAAAAATAAAAATTGATCTTCAAAAACAAAAAGACGATTTGATACGGTCGAAGGAAAACTATGTAATAAAAAGAAAACAAAGCATTGCCAAAATGGGTGAAGCAACTGCAGATTTACAACAAAAGAAAAATAAACTCACCAAACTTTTAGATTTAGAAAAACAGTTCACCATTATGGCCCCAAAAGCAGGAATGGTTATCTATAAAAGGGACTGGGATGGCGCAAAGAAAAAAACTGGCTCGAGAATTTCACCTTGGAATCCGGCTGTGGCCACCTTACCCGATTTAAGTTCCATGCTTTCCATTACCTATATTAATGAGGTGGACGTTCGGAAAATAAAAGAAGGGCAAATTGTGAAATTAGGTTTAGATGCATTTCCAAAAGCTGAATTAACAGGTACAATAACCAAGGTGGCAAATGTGGGTGAAAATCGAAAAGAAAATGATTCTAAAGTTTTTGAAGTAGAAATTCAAGTAAATGAAAGTGATAGCACTTATCGTCCAGGCATGACCACAAGCAATAATATTGTTACCCATGTTTTAGAAGATGCTTTGCAAATACCCATTGAAGCTGTTTACAATGAGGAAGGATTGAGCTTTGTTTACGTAAAAAGCAGCGTGGGTACCAGCAAAAAAGAGGTAAAATTAGGTAGAGCTAATGATGAATTTGTAATTGTTTTGGAAGGTATTGATGAAAACACAGAGGTGTTCCTAACCGAGCCAGAATCTGCCAAAGAATCCAAAGTAAAAACATTAACTGCTTCTATTTCTAATTAATGATATTTAAGCTCAGTCCAAGAAATAGCATAAATCTCAAAATTGCATTTGAAGCACTTTTGGCCAATAAAGTAAGGTCTATTCTTACAGCTTTGGGGATCATTTTTGGTGTGGCCGCCGTAATTACGATGTTGGCAATTGGAAAAGGTGCCCAGGAAGAAATATTAAATCAAATTAAACTAGTTGGGGTCAATAACATCGTGATAAAACCCATAATTGAACAGATTGATGAAGATATTACAGAATCCGATGAAAAGGGTGAAAAAGCAAAATTTTCCAAAGGTTTAGATTTAAAAGATGTTCAAAGTATTCAAAGAATATTGCCCACCGTTTCCCAAATAAGTCCCGAAATTATTATTGACACCTATGTAATTAATAATGGCAAAAGGAGAAGTGCAAAACTTATAGGGATTGAAACTTCCTATTTTGACATTTCAAATATTGGGATTGACAAAGGGAAGTTGTTTAGCAAGTGGCAAATGGAAAATGCCGAACCCGTTTGTATTATTGGTAGTGGATTAAAGAAAAAGTTCTTCACGGGGACCTCCGCATTAGGCAAAAAAATAAAATGTGGAAAACAATGGTTAACCATTATTGGAATAACTGAAGAAAAACCAGTTTCCCAAAAAGCTCAAGATAATTTAGGGATTCGGGATTATAATATGGACATCTATACTCCTATCCGAACAGTTTTAGTTCGCTATAAAAACCGTGCGAAAATTCAAGCAGATTTAGGTGGAAATGATGATGACGATGATGATGGGGAAGCACAAAAGGCGGCCATTATCCCTTTTAATTACAACCAGATCGACCGAATGGTAGTTCAGGTGGAACAAAGCGAATTTTTGGGATCTACAGCACAGGTTATCAGTAAAATGCTAAAAAGGACACATAATAATCAGGTAGATTTTGAAATTAGCATCCCTCAACAATTATTGGAACAACAAAAGAAAACCAAAGACATTTTCGGTTATGTTTTAATGGCCATTGCCGCCATCTCATTATTGGTTGGAGGTATTGGCATTATGAATATTATGCTGGCCTCTGTATTAGAAAGAACCAAGGAAATAGGAACCAGATTGGCAATTGGAGCAAAAAAGGAAGACATTATTAGCCAGTTTCTTTTTGAAGCCTTATTGATTAGCCTAAGTGGCGGTTTGATAGGAATTCTTCTCGGTATTTTGGGTTCCAGCCTGATCTCGATTTTTTCGGATATCGTTACCCAAGTTTCCCCAGTTTCCATTTTAGTATCCTTTGGATTTGCATCCTTAACGGGGATAGTTTTTGGAATTTCCCCAGCAAAAAGAGCAGCACAACTCAATCCTGTAGAGTCTTTACGTTATGAATAAAATTTATCTTTCTCTTCTCAGCCTTTGTCTCTGTTTTAGTCTTACAGCCCAAGATGTTCAATATTTGGACTTAAAATCTGTAATTCAAACAGCAAAAAAGGAATCGCCTTCCTATTATAGAGCCCAAAACCAGGCCGAAAATTTATACTGGAATTACAAGCAATACAAAGCGGATTACCTCCCCCAATTGTCACTTTCAGGAACAGTTCCGAACTATTCTAATTCCATTAATAGGGTTTCACAAAATGATGGGACATTTCAATTTCTTTCCAGTGAACAGTTGTTTTTAAACTCGCGATTAAACATCGATCAGAATGTTCCCTTAACAGGCGGTACTTTTTCACTTTCATCAACTCTATCCAGGCAACAAATTATAAACCCTTCACAGTCCACTAGCTTTTTTTCCACCCCTTTTAATATCAACTATTCCCAACCCATGATTTTGTATAATAGTCAGAAATGGGAAAGGAAAATTCAGCCAATTTTGTATAAAGAATCCCAGCGGTCTTATGTAGAAGACATTGAAAGGATTTCCGCTGAGACCACCGATCTATATTTCAATGCGCTTACTTCAAAAATAGATGTTCAAATTGCTGAGTTGAATGTAAACAATAACGACACTCTATTTAAAATTTCAAAGGGAAGGTACAATCTTGGTAAAATCGCTCAGAATGATTTGTTGCAAATTGAATTGAATCTTTTGAATGCGCAAAATTCCCTTTCCAATTCGCAATTGAATTATGAAATAAACACGCAAGCCTTAAAACGGTATTTGGGGATTGATGTAAAAAAAGAAATTGATCTTTCGATACCAAAAGAAGTTGAATTTTTTGAGGTAAGTCTTGCCCAAGCAATGGAACAAGCGAAACAAAATAGACAATCGGTTTTGGAATTTAGAAGAAGAAGGTTGGAAGCAGATCAAGCTGTGGCGCAGGCTCGTGGTCAAAGTGGTTATCAATTAAATATGAATGCGAATTTTGGTTCCTCACAGCAAGGTGCAAACCTAGATGAGGCTTATGGCTCCACTCCAAACCAGCAAAATTTGGTTACTGTTGGGGTTAGCATTCCTCTTGTGGATTGGGGAAGAGCAAAATCGCGCGTAAGAAGAGCAAAGGCCAACCGCGACTTAATTGAAGTTAATGTAAAACAGGACGAGATAAATTTTGAACAGGAAATTTACCTTCAGGTAACTCGATTCAATATGCAGAAAAACCAATTGTGGATCGCTGCAAAAGCGGATACTGTGGCTCAAAAAAGATATAGTGTAGCCAAGCAGAGATACCTAACTGGGAAAATCACTATAACAGATCTAAACCTAGGCCAATCTGAAAAGGATAATGCCCGTAAATCCTACTTAAACTCTTTAAGAACCTATTGGATTTCTTATTATACCCTTAGAAGATTGACTCTTTACGATTTCAAAAATCAAAAGCCAATTACCTACTCTTTCGACTTTTAATCTTTTTGAATTTTAAAACCATTTAATTTCAAACTTGGAGATTGGGTTTTAATTCAAAATAATATTTTCCCTTAACAGTTTGTAAATCCGCGAACAGGGTTCATTTATTTCGACGAGTCTCCCAAAAAGCAGGTAATTCTCTCCTTTTTGTAATAGCATTATTTACGGCTCCTGTATAGGAAGGGTAACAATCAACCTCGCTTTTATACCTGCATTTTATTTCTTTTTTACCAAGGTAAATAATTGACTATTAAGTCTTTGGTACATTTCACGACCTTGCGGATGGCTCTTGATTTCACCATTGACATAAGGCGGGTAATAAAACTTAGAAACAATAATAAAAAGAGCAGGAAAAACCATTTTATCCAAACCCCATTGTCCTATTTTTAACCTGTCTTGAATTTCATCTACTAAGGAAGTCTAATAAATTTTGTGATTAAAATTTTCGTGAAATTTCCCCCGGTAATCAGTATAGGCATTTTGGATATACTCCATGTCCTTTTCAAAATCTCCGGTTGGATGATAGACTTCCCTAACGCCAATAATTTTATCGGGATAATCGGCGTAAGCCAGAGTGATAGGAACATTTGCAGCGGTGGCAATCCTATAGAAACCTGTCCGCCATTTGTCAGCCTTTTTACGAGAGCCTTCGGGTGTAACTAAAACTACCATCTCCTTATTCGATTTTAATTGCTCAATGGCAAAATTGGTAAGATGGTTTTTTTCTTTTGAACGGTTTACTCCTATTGCTCCAGTCCACCTAAAAAACCATCCTAAAATGCCGGATGTATAATAGTCTTTAATAAAATATCGAACAGGAACTCCCATTTTCCAAAAAGCCAAAAGGGCAATTGGAAAATCCCAATTGGAGGTATGAGGAGCAGCAATCATAACTGAATGTTTCATATCCTCGTTCAGTTCAACCTTTGCGGTCCAACCAAAAATCCGAAACAAAATACTTGCAATCGCTTTTTTCAATGGTCTTTGTTTGGGCCAAAGGTAAGGATTGAATTAGGATAATTTGGGTTTAAGTTAATTGTAAGATTCAGGACAATGTATTGACTTTAAAAAAGGCTATTTTGCATCAAAACGAAAACATGAATAAATTTTTACTTCTTCTTTTCCTCGCCGGAAATTCTTTGCTTGCCCAATCTAGAATTGACGGGAGCATGTCCTTTCAAACGGATCCTAATAAAAAGTACTCCATTTATATCCCTTCAAACTACGATGTAAGCACTCCCAACAAAATGATGTTGGTTCTGCATCCTTGGAATGTAAATCGATGGAATGCAAAATCTTGGTGCGATACTCTTGTAAAATTCGCTGAGGCAAACAGCCTAATAATTATTGCTCCAGACGGCGGCTCAGACGGCCAAGTAGATGATGTAATTGATACAGCTTTTACAAGTGTAATTTTAGATTCCATGGAAACTTGGTATTCTATTGATACAAACAAGGTTTATGTTATGGGATTCAGTTGGGGCGGTAAAACCACCTATACCTATGGCTTAAATAATTCAAAACGTTTTGGGGGATTCATTCCAATCGGAGCTGCGGTTTCCGGTGCTGGTGAAATTTCAGGTGTTGCGGCAAATGCTGATGGTGAAGCCTTTTACGTAATTCATGGAAACAATGACAGTCCAAATACCAGGTTTCATCCTTTGGTTGGGAGCTTAAATAACAACAATGCCATAGTGGAGTTCAATCTTTTATCGGGAGTTGGGCATACTATTGATTTCCCAAATAGAAATGCCATACTTAGCCGGGCCTTTTTCTGGGTAGATTCTGTTAACTGTGAACAGATTAGTGGCTTATCTCAATTAGAGGGAAAAGATTTTAAAAACCTCAACATTTTTCCCAACCCGGTTAAAATTGGCAATCCCATAAAATTAAAATTTACGCCAAAAGGCCCCTCAAATTACACTTTGAAAATTATCGATTTAAACGGTCGTTTGATTTTGAAGAACCAATGGGAGATTGGATCAAATGAAAGTTTTTTAGAAATTGATACCAAAGGTTTGATTTCAGGGCAGTATTTACTTTTTCTAGAAAATTCGGAACAAAAATTTAAAACAAACCTCTCCATAAACTAGGCTGCTCATTTTTTATTCTTCTTTAAAATAATCGTCTTTAAAACCGATTAAATGCAATTTTTTGGAAGCACGTGTGGAGGCTGTGTATAACCATCTTAAATAGTCTAATTCAATTTTCCCATCTGGCAACCAAGGTTGTTCAATGAAAACATTTTCCCATTGTCCACCTTGGGCTTTATGGCAAGTAATGGCATAGGCAAACTTTACTTGCAAAGCATTGAAATAGGGATTGGCTTGCACCTCTTGGTGTCTCTTATACTTCTGAGGAATATCCATATAATCCTCCATCACTTTTTTATAAAGTTTGCCGCTATCCTCCCATTTGAGGGATGGAGCGTCCATATCCAAAACATCAAGAAAAAGTACTGTATCAAAGGGGGGAATATCTTCATAATCTACCATTCGTACTTTCACTCTTGCAAAACGATGGTCGTATAAATCTTTATATTCATAAATCTCCAATAATTCAATGGTATCCCCATTGGCAATAAACCCTGCTTTGGAACCGTCCGGAAGCCAGAAATAATTATTTTTTACAACCATCAAATAATCACCAGCAGAAATTTCATCTTCCTGCCAAAGGATTCTACTTCTAATTTGTTGATTGTATAAATTCGCTCTTTTATTTGATCTTACAATTACAACTGTTCCTTCCCTTCCTACATCTCGGAAAGAATCTTGTAAGGCATCTTCAATTTCATAACCTTCCTTTAGCCTTTCAAAATCTGGAGAATCACTAAAATTTGGAACCTCATAAATATCCGCTTTTTGCAATTCTCGAAGATGAGTCGCGTTTTCCAATATTCCAGAATCATGGGCTTGCCGCATCACCTGGGTCATTTCCGACTCTATAACTTCTAATCGGTAATTTCTTTCCAAATAATCGGCATTTAAAGCAGGACTAAGGGATGTATGGACCGGTGGCAACTGAGCAATATCTCCTACAAATAGAATTTTACAGTTAATTCCGCTTTTTACAAATTCGATTAAATCATGAAGCAATCCCGAAGAAACCAATGAACCATCATTTCCCGAATCTTGAATCATGGAAGCCTCATCAACAATATAAAGTGTATTTACTGCCTTATTTGCCTTGAGAGTAAAAATCATTCCGCCGCCTTTGTCCCTTTTCGGATTGTAAATATGCCTATGTATTGTTGAAGCCTGTTTGGAAGAATACTTAGTAATTACTTTTGCGGCCCGGCCTGTAGGGGCAAGTAAAACTGATTTTCTTTTAAACCCAGGAAGGGTCTTAACCAGAGTTTTAATAAGGGTTGTTTTTCCTGTTCCAGCATATCCTTTTAGTAAGAATATTAGGTTTGGATTGAGATTTAGGCAATAGTCCGACAGAAGTTTGAAGGTTATATCCTGATCTTGAGTAGGCTCAAAACTAAAGTTCTTTAGAAGGGCCTTATTAAATTGTTTTATTTGGTTTAAATCCACGGTGCGAAAATAATCCCAAAAAGGATCAACTAAAGAATTTGGCCAATAAAAAAAAATTGTAGATTTGTGCAAACTGCAACTTGTAAACATCGTTTAAAGTACTATGGATTCTAAGGTTTCACTAATTATTAAAATTGTTTTGGTAGGAGTAGTAGCTGCTCTCGGCTTTTGGTTATATTCAATTATCCAAGAACCAATACAATACGAGGAGTTAAAAGCAAAAAGATATTCTCTTGTTCAACAAAGAATGGAGCAAATTCGTGAAGCTCAAAAATCCTATAAAGATGAAAATGGATATTTTGCCAAAGATTTTAAAACTCTTGTGGCATTTATCGATACCGGTAAAATCACAATCAAAGAAAGAAAGGATTCTGCCTTTATGAGATATGATAAAGTGTACCAACAAGATATGAATGTGGACACTATCATTGTAAAAGTAATTGGCTTCCAAAACGTAAAAGAAAAATTGTTCGGCCTTAAATTTGACGCTTCAAAATTGGAAATGGTTCCTGATGTTGAAGGTGAAAAATTTCAAATGGATGCCACCCGTATTGAAGTGAAAGATGTTATTGTTAATGTATTTGAAGTTAAAGCAGATGACATTCAAATATTCAATGATGTTTTGGATAAGTTCAAGCAATTCATTGATGAAGAACACGCCGTAACAGTTGGTTCTCTTACTGAACCTACACTTAGTGGAAACTGGAAGTAAGGACATAAAAAACCTTTATTTACAGAAAGACAACAACCTAGATGTAAATCGATTTAAGCAATGCCACAGCACTTTTCTATTGAAAAATGATGGCCTGTCTTTTATTATTTATGATATCTCCAAAAAGAATATCCTCGGTTTTTCAGAACACAGTTGGAATAAAGATTCAACAGCAGAGGACATTATAAATCGCCTGGAGCAAATTTTCCTAGAATTTGAATTCAATTTTGATGATGGTCTTTCCAATAGTTGGTATATCAGCTCCCCAAAAATGTGTTTTAGCCCTTTAGAACTGTTCGAAGAAAATATGGGCGAAAAAATATTGGCTTTGTCTAGTAGGGTTAATTCTAAAGAAATAGTAAGGAATGAAACATGGACTAAACACCACATTGTTTGTTCTTATGCTCTGCCAAAAATTTTAGATGAATGGCTAAGTTTTAACTTTCCTCATTCAGAAATAAATCATCATTCCTTGGCTTCCATTCAGTTGTTCAACCATTATCCTCAATATGGCACTTATATCCATCTTCATATAGAAAAGGATTATGCTGATCTTTTGATTTGCCAGGATGGACGAATTACGTTGTTCAATCAATTTTCCTTTAAAGTAGAGGAAGATTTATTGTATTACTTGCTTTTCGCCTTTGAGCAACATCGCATATTGGCACCGGAGGTTGAAGTATTTATTTCAGGAGTTCTTAAAACTGATAATCGTTTTTATGATTTGCTAAGTAATTATGTGGGAAAAGCAAAAAAAGTGGAGCTACCCAAATCAATGAAAGTTTCTCCAGCAGTACGAACAGAATCTCTTATAAGATCATTCAGCCTTTTAGGTAGTTTGTGATCAATTTTTATATCCTTAGTTATGAGTCTTAGAATTATTAGTGGTGCCCATAAAGGGCGAAGAATTTCAGCTCCAAAAAAATTACCTGTTCGTCCAACCACCGATATGGCAAAGGAATCTCTTTTTAATATTTTAAACAACCGTTTTTATTTCGACGAGATAAAAGCCTTGGACCTATTTAGCGGAACAGGTAATATTTCTTACGAGCTTTCCAGCAGGGGTTGTACAGACGTTATTGCCGTGGATAGTTCCAAAGCCTGTGTTTCCTTTATAGATAAAATGTCTGATGAACTTTCTACAACCGGCTTATTCCCTGTTTTAAGCGATGTTCATCATTTCCTAAGTCGAGATTTCAATAAATACGATTTAATTTTTGCAGATCCTCCCTATGATTTTGAGCAATATGATGAACTTATTAATCTGATTTTTGAAAAAAAGATGCTCAAGGAGGATGGGCTTTTGGTGATGGAACATCAAACTCGTTCGGATTTATCTCATTTGGATAATTTTGAATCCTCCAGAAAATATGGGAATGTAAGATTTAGCTTTTTTGAGAATCCAGAAAATCCAGAAAACGACGAAGAGAGCGGGCACGATGACTAATTTCATTTTTTTGATCGGCAGTCATCTGGGCAAAACTCAAATGGCCATCCTCAGGGATAAAAATTGGGTCATATCCAAATCCTTTTTCTCCCATTTTTTCTTTGGCAATTATTCCTTCTACAGTGCCATCAAATAAAAATTCCTCCCCTTTTTTATTTATATAGGCAATTACTGTTCTAAACCTGGCCTTTCTATTTTCTTTAGATTTTAATTCATTCAGAAGCTTAGTCATATTGTCTTCCGACGATTTTTGTAGCCCTGCATATCGAGCAGAAAAAACCCCTGGTTGTCCATCCAAAGCCTTCACTTCCAAACCAGTATCGTCTGCAAAACAAGCCTCTCCAAAATTGCGATATATAAACTGCGCTTTTAGCAGGGCATTCTCTTCTAATGTGGTTCCAGTTTCTGGAATTTCCTCTTCAAGGTTTATATCATTTAAGGTTTTTAGCTCCAAGCCTTTAGGCAGTAAAGCTCTAATTTCTATGGCCTTATTTTTATTATGGCTGGCAAAAATCAAAGTTTTCATTTTATTGATGATGATAGGGTTCGTTCTTTAATATGGTAAAAGCTCTGTACAATTGTTCGGCAAAAATGGGTCGAATAATTTGGTGGGAGAAGGTCATTTTTGATAATGAGATTTTCATATCGCATCGATCATAAACGGAAGAATCAAAACCGTAGGCACCTCCAATGCAAAAAACTATTCTTTTTGGTCCACGATTCATCATTAACTGAATTTGATTGGCAAATTGAATGGAAGAAAAAGTCTTTCCATTTTCATCTAAAAGCACTAGCAAATCAGAATTGTCAATTTTTTTAAGAATCAATTCCCCTTCTTTTCTTTTCACCTCTTCTTGGTCCATGGATTTGGTGTTTTTCAAATCCGGAATGGTATCCACCTCAAAACCAATGTAATGCTTTAATCTTTTATAATAAGTTTCAGCAAGAGATTGTATAATTTTTTCCTTGGTCTTACCGGTTTCTAGAAATACAACTTTCATTTTTTCGCTTAGAAGGTCTTTGAAATAAATTTCAAAGCTAAATAATCTAAAATGACTGCCTAAAGGTTTGATTCTTGGGATAAAAGTTTGGTAGTTTTGCCTTATGAAAAATATGGATCAGTACCTTTTTAATTTTATAGATCAGGCCATTGCCGAGGATATTGGAGATGGTGACCATAGCAGCAATTGTAGTATCCCAGAAAATGCTATTGGAAAAATGAAACTTCTGGTAAAAGAGGATGGAATTATCGCTGGTGTGGATGTTTTTAAAAAAGTATTTTCTAGAATAGATTCGGACTTGAGTCTCGATATTTTAATCCCAGATGCAAGGAAGGTAGCCGTAGGAGATATTGTTTTAACTATTGAAGGTAGGGAAAGAAGTTTGTTGAGAGGAGAGCGCCTAGCGCTAAACCTAATACAAAGGATGAGTGGAATTGCTACCAAAACAGATTCTTTAAAACAATTAATCAAAGGAACGAAAGCCCAACTATTGGATACTCGAAAAACTACACCAAACCTTCGCCCACTCGAAAAGCTAGCCGTAAAAATTGGCGGTGGTGAAAATCATAGAATGGGTTTGTATGATATGATAATGCTGAAGGACAATCATGTAGATTTTGCCGGTGGAGTGGGAATAGCAATTACCAAAGCCAAAGAATATCTGGCGAAAAACAATCTTAATATCCCTATTGAAGTAGAGACAAGAAACTTTTCGGAGATTGAAGAAGCTTTAAAAGAAGGTGGAGTTCAAAGGTTGATGTTTGATAATTTTAGTGTTGAAAACACCTATAAAGCTGTGGAAATGGTTAATGGTGTAATGGAAACAGAATCCTCTGGTGGTATTACAGAAAGAACTATAAAAGCCTATGCAAATACAGGTGTTGATTTTATTTCTGTAGGTGCACTTACACATTCCGTAAAAAGTCTCGATCTTAGCCTAAAAGCAATTTAAATTTATGATCCGTAGGCTTAAATATATTTGGCTCCTAATTCAAAAAAGATCCAAAAACATAAAACTTCCATTATTTGATGGATTAAGCCTTTATGATGTTACAAGTTTCTTTTTCCAAGGAATCCGTGAAGGACAAATTACCAACAGAGCTGCCAGCATTTCTTATAGTTTTTTTATTGCCTTATTTCCTGGGATTATTTTCCTTTTTTCACTTATTGCCTATATTCCAATTGAAAATTTCGACCAAGAAGTATTCTGGCTTTTAAGCATTGTATTACCTCCTGATACATACGAAGCAGCCAAAACAACGATCGACGATATCCTTAAACACAAGAGGCCAGATTTACTCTCAGTAGGTTTCCTTTTTGCCTTGTTTTTTGCTACAAACGGTATAAATGCCCTTTTATCCAATTTAGGTAATACCATCCATAAACTAGAAAACCGAAGTTTTTTAAGACAACAAATGGTTTCAATTGGATTAACTGTATTCCTTTCCATTGTATTCCTTATCGGGATGATAATAATTATTTTTAGTTCGGATGTCTTAAACACCCTCTTGGGATATATTAACTTGGATTCTGTTTCTACCGTAATGGTTGATGTAGTCCGTTATGGTTTGATGGTAATATTAACCTTATTAACCATTGCCATACTTTATAATATTGGCCCTTCAAAAGGAAGAGAATGGAAATTTATTTCCCCAGGAGCAATTCTCGCAACTCTTTTAATTTTGCTTACCTCCTTTGGTTTCAGCTATTATATCAGTAATTTCTCTCAATACAATAAACTTTACGGTTCAATCGGTACTTTATTGGTTATCCTTTTGTGGATTTATGTGAATGCCTTATTATTGATTATCGGTTTTGAATTGAATGCAAGTATGGCATCAGCTAAATACTCGAACAAAAAAATATTAGAACTTAAAAACTTAGAATGAAAAATTTAATTTTTGTACTAGTCGCTATTTTTGGAATGCAATCCATTGCTAAAGCTCAAAATGATAAAATACTTGGAATTTGGTACAATGAAAAGAAGGATGCCAAAATAAAAGTCTATAAAAAAGGAAGCACCTATTATGGGAAAATTATTTGGATGAAAAATAATAAGAATGATGATGGGACAAGCCCAAAATTAGATTCTAAAAATCCAAATGAAAAACTTCGTAAACGTACCATTGTAGGAACAAATATTCTATTAGATTTAAAATGGGATGCAGATGCCAAAGAATATAATGGAGGTGAAATCTACGATCCAAGAGGTGGAAGTACCTATTCCCTTTTTGCTATCCTAAAAGATGATGGTAGCCTCTTCTTAAAGGGTTACGTAGGGTTTTCTGTTTTTGGAAGAAGTACCGTTTGGACCAAAGCAATTTAGACTCTTATCCACCATTACCTATAATTCGTAAGGCCTATTCTTAGATTTGCCCAAAATGACAAATCCCCCAAATAAATCGCAGTTGTTTCAAAAAGGACTGCGATTTCTCGAAAAACAAAAATTCCGTAGTCACGACGTCAGCGATCCTTTCACCAGCTCATTATTTAAAACAGTAAACAAGCTTAAGAAGGTACCCTTAATCGGAAAATATTTTTATTATCCTTTTAACCAAATGGTTCTGCATCAAAGGTCATTATTGACCAAGATTTTAGATGCAAAATCAAACCATCGGTACCCACAGGCTCATGCTCAAATTATTCGTGCATTGGTTTCCTATTCTAAAACAAGCTCCAAATTGGGTTTTTTGGAACAGGCTATTAAATTAGGAGAAGAACTTATTTTAATGCGCAGCGATCAAAGCCAAAACTTCGGCTGGGGTCAACCTTTCGATTGGCCATCTTCTGCCCATATAATGAAAGCCAATACCCCAAGAGCAACTGTTAGCTCCCAATGTTCCATGGCATTTCTAGACTTATATGATGCAACAAAAGATGTAAAGTATTTAGATATTGCAGCTAGTACCTGTAATCTCTATCTAGAGGATTTCAATTGTCATAAAGACGAAGAGGGGGATGTCTGTTTTAGTTACACTACACAGGATAATTATATTATTCACAATGCTAGTATGTTTGTGGCTGCTGTTTTACTTCGTACAAATGCCCACCGAAAAAATACCGATTGGGAAGAACTAGGAATAAAAGCTGCTCGATTTACTGCAAAACATCAATTGGAAAAAGGAGAATGGTATTATAATGCCGACCCCAAAAACCTAAATACAAGAGTAGATAATTACCATACTGGTTTTGTATTGGAATCCTATTTAGATATCCGAGAATTTGCTCCCGAATTATTTGTCAATGAAAAGGAAGTAGAAATGGGTTTTGAATATTATACTGCTCATTTTTTCACCAAAGACGGAGCGCCAAAAATGTCGGATCGGAAAACTTACCCGATTGACATTCAATCGTCTGCCCAAAGTATTATTACCTTAGTTAGAAGCGGAAAGAAGGAGCATTTCGAAATTGCAGAAAAAGTATTGGACTACACTTTGAAGCACTTTTTCGATGAAAAGGAATTTCGATATTATTATCGAATTTATAAAAATGGGAAAACAGATAAGTCGAGTTTTATCCGGTGGGGAGATGCTTGGATGTTAAGAGCAATCGCCCTTATGATTGAATTAAAACCCGATTAGAATTCCAAACTTTCATTTGCGGGATTATTTTCCCATAATTAAGGCAATCTTAGGAATATAAAAAACGAAAAGATTAATTTGCGCCTTGACTGCAATATTGCCACCAAAGCAGCATCAATATTTTTGAATTCACAATTAAAGAAATGATTAAAACCATTCGTTTTGTAAAAGATAGATTTAGCCTTTTACCAAAATTAAAACAACTAAACATAGAAAAATGTGGATGGGATGAAGATGGTG
>CAKZNE010000326.1 GCA_937129395.1 uncultured Cryomorphaceae bacterium
TTGAAAATGCCCGTGTTTGGGATCGAGCACTTTCCCAAACAGAGGTAATTACAAAAAGATGTTTAAGTCTTGATCCTACTTTGGAAATTGGATTAAAAGCAAATTGGAAGTTTAATGAAGGTATAAATACCATTGCCTTTGATTCAACAGCAAATAGTTTTGACGGAACTATTTACGGAGCTGTTTACGATTTAGATAGTATTAGTTGTTCAGGAAATCCACTACCACCGGTTCCTTACGGGAATGTTCTAAGCTTTGATGGACAAAACGATTATGTGGATATAGGAAGTTCGGTTGGAGACAATGTAAGAACGGTAGAGCTTTGGTTTAAACCTTCTGTTTCTTACGACCAGAATATGTCTGAGATTGCTGCTTTAATGGTAAGGAATGACAATTCTCAAACCAATGAGTTTGGATTGTTTATCGGATCCACGGCATTTCCAGGCAGGGAAGGACATGTTGTATTCCAGCGAATAGTAAATGGCACCTCGCACTTTGTTGTTTCGGATAGTACATTATGGAATGCGGGACAGTGGTATCATGTTTCAGGAGTAATAGATCCTGTTTTTGGGATGAAACTTTATATTGATGGTGTTTTACAATCCGATCAAAACTCCTCTACGAATCCAACGGGAACGAGCAGCGAAGAAACGAGTATTGGAAGATGGGGAAATTCAGCGATGCGTAATTTTTACGGTTCCATTGAAAATGCCCGTGTTTGGGATCGAGCACTTTCCCAAACAGAGGTAATTACAAAAAGATGTTTAAGTCTTGATCCTTCTTTGGAAATTGGATTAAGAGCAAATTGGAAGTTTAATGAAGGTATAAATACAATTGCCTTCGATTCAACAGCAAATAGTTTTGATGGAACTATTTACGGAGCTGTTTACGATTTGGATAGTATTAGTTGTTCCAGTAACCCGGTTTCCCCCGTCGCAAATGGAAATGTATTGGGTTTTGATGGTCAAAATGACTACATCAGCCTTGGAGACTCAGTGGGAAATGGTATTCGCTCCATTGAGTTTTGGTTTAAACCTGGAATAAACTACAACAATTCACTTGTTGAATCTGCGAGTGTGGTATCAAGAGACGATAATTTTCAGTTTGGCAATTTTGGAATTTATATTGGGTCTTCAAATTTACCAGGAAAGGCAGGGAGAATGGTATTCCATAGAACCATAAATGGTAATGCATTTTCTATTGTTTCGGATACGGTTTTTTGGCGAGCCCATCGTTGGTACCATGTAGCGGCTGTTATTGATTCTAATTCGGGTATGAAGCTTTTCATTAATGGAGAACAACAATCAAATACAAGCCCTTCGTCAAATGCAATAATAGCTAGTGGAGAAAGTACTTTTATAGGAAAAATGGGAAATGGCAATTCACAATATTTTAATGGATCGATTGAAAATATTAGATTTTGGACAAGATCCATTTCTAAAACAGAAATTGACCTTAAAATGTGTTCGGAATTAAATCCAACTATTGAAACAGGACTTAAAGCCAATTACCTTTTGAATGAAGGACTAGGGCTTCTTGTTCATACAAGTCAGTCCAATGATTTTCAAGGCAAAATTTTTGGCCCAGTTTGGTTGAAAGATTCTGTGACATGCAGTCCTACCGGTTTTGGGCTTTCAGATGGTATCACAAACCTTAAGCTACAAGTTTATCCAAATCCGACACAGGGTATATTAAACATTGAGTTCAATCAAGATAAAATTGCGGAGGACATGACGGTTTCTCTTTTTTCAATTGATGGAAAAAAACTTAGGTCTAAAAATTTAATAGATCTACCCAAGTTTGGTAAAAGCTATTCACTGAACCTTAATAAACTACCTAAAGGCCTTTATGTTTTGGAAATTAATTCAGCTAATTTTTCAAATAGGGGGCAGTTGATTGTAATAGAATAAAAAAAAAGGTGCTCCTTGTTTGGAGCACCTTTTTTTATTTGAAATGGGATAAAAACTACTTCAAAAAATCATTAAAATAATCCGTAACCTTCTGCATTAAGTGGATTCTGTCATATCCCCTAACATTGTGTTTGTGCATGGGGTAAACATAATAATCTACCTGTTTTTTCTTTTTTACGGTTTCTTTAAGGTAAATCTGGGTGTGCTGCCATAATACGACATCATCACTAGTACCGTGTACAATTAGTAAATCTCCTTGCAAGGAATCAATATGGTTCATTAAATTATTGTCTGCATAACCTTCTGGATTTTGTTCTGGAGTATCCATATATCTTTCAGTGTACATTACTTCATAATAGGACCAATCGATAACCGGTCCCCCAGCAACACCTGCCTTAAATACTCCAGGATATCTACTCATTAAACTCATGGTCATAAAACCTCCAAAGCTCCATCCGTGAATTCCAATTCTGTCCGCATCTACATAGCTTTTGGATTTTAGATAATCTATACCCTGCATTTGGTCTTCCATTTCCACAGTTCCCAATTGTCTAAATGTATTTTGCTCCCAAGCTAAACCTCGGTTTCCAGATCCTCTATTGTCTAAGGTCCAAACGATATAGCCGTTTTGGGCCATATATTGAAACCATAACCTTCCACCGGCACCCCAAGAATTACGAATCATTTGAGCATGCGGACCGCCATATAAATAAACTACTACAGGGTAGCTTTTACTGCTATCGAAATCAGTTGGTAAATACATTCTGCAATGTAAATCACCGCCTTCTTTGTCTTTAACATCAAGGAATCTCATTTCTCCTAAATTATAATCTTCAAGCGGGTTGTCAGCTTGGAGGACTTTGCTGTTTTTTAAAGTTTCAACCTTTGTAATAGAACTAATTTTTGGAGTATGGATATTCGAAAAATTATCGATAAAATATTCTCCCTTTCCATTTAAAGTTGTGGAATGAGTTCCATTTCCCTTGGTTAATCTTCTAATTTTTCCATTATTGAGTGAAACAGAATATAAATCTCTATTTAAATCTCCATTTGCGGTGGAGGTGAAAAAGGCATTTTTACCTGAATCATCATAGCCTTCAAAATCTGTTATTTCCCATTTTCCTTCGGTTAAAGTTTGGATAAGCTTGCCATCTGTAGCGTAGAGGTAGAGGTGATTAAAACCACTACGGCTGCTTTCCCAAATAAATTGATCTTTATTTCCCTTTACAAAATGTACAGGCTGCAAAGGCTCCACATATTTATCGCTAGTTTCTTCAAAAAGCTTTTTTTCTAATTCTCCCGTTTTGGCATCGTATCGCTTCATTTCCATATGATCTTGATTTCGATTCAAATGCGCGATATATATCTTTTCACTTTTAGGGTCCCAGGCAATATTGGTTAAATATTGATTGTCCTGCTTTCCAGTTTTTAGCATAATATTTTTACCCGTTTCGGTATCGTAAACATGCAGACCAACTTTTTCCATTCTCTTGGTGCCTGCCATGGGATATTTTATAAAATCTACAGAGGCTGGCTTGTCATTCCAATTTACAATGGGGTAATCGGTAACAATGCTTTCGTCCTTTACATAATAGGCAAGTTTTTTTCCATTTGGACTCCAAAAAATCCCGTTGGTAATTCCAAATTCACTTCTAGCAATTGCTTGACCAGAAACAATGTGTTTGTCCTCATGCGTGGTAACAGCTAATTTAGGATGACCATCTTTTGCAACATATAAATTATTATCAATGGTGTAAGCCAACATTTTAGCTTTGTTGTGATAATCCAAGTTTGTTGCTTTTTCATCATAAGTAAAGGAGTTTATTGCTTTTTCTTTTTCATAGTCATAATAAATCAGTTGCTTATTGTATTTAAAAACGAGTTCACTTGAAGATATACTGGTAATAGCAGGAAGCTGCTTTAAGTCAGGATAGGTTTGGTTTAGTTGTTTTAAAGTTATAGACTTCAACGTTTTATTTGTTGATGATTTAATTTGATATCCTTTTTAATAAAAAATAGTAACGGGTTAAACCAAAAAATAACCTGTAGCATTTCTACCAAAACAACATCGAAACTGTGTTTTTGTTTGGCATGGGTTTCTTCGTGCCAAAAGACTTCTTGCGGAATTTTAT
>CAKZNE010000327.1 GCA_937129395.1 uncultured Cryomorphaceae bacterium
GGCACAAGAAATTGTGCCTCTTTTTATAAATAAATTGATCAATAAATTATTTTCCTGCATAATAAACTAATTACACAACTTCTATAATGAGAAATCACAAAAAACAATGATGGTAAATATTTCTCTAGTGTATTTTTTCATTATGTTCCTGATGGTAAATTAAAAAGGGAGATTCCGTATAAAAATGATAAAAAGGAAGGACAAGGTTTTGAGTTTGATGAAGAGGGCAAAATTTGTACCCTACTGAATTATAAAGCGGATGTTTTAACCAAAAAGAGAAGTATTAACCAAGTCGACGAATTGGGTCAGAAACAAAGTACTTGGATGACTTTTTACAAAAATAGAGCGCTAAAAGTTGAAGGTCCTTATATCAACGATCTAAAAAATGGCTATTGGAAATATTATACTTCAAAGGGTAATCTTATAAAAGTTGAAAAATGGATAATGGGTGTTCTTCAGGAAAATGCGGAGGAGGTAGCTAAAATTGAAATTGTTCAAAAATTAAATCCAAAAACAGGAGGGCTTGTTTTTAAAGGTTCCTACAGAAATGGAATAGAAGAAGGTGTTCATAGAGAGTATGATGAGAATGGAAACGTAATATCGTCTAAGATTTACGAAAATGGCATTGTTTTATTTGAAGGAATTATTGACGATCAGGGAAGAAAACAAGGACCATGGAAAGAATTTTATCCCACTGGAGAACTAAAATCTAAGGGAGATTATAAGGACAATCTTAAAGTAAGAAAATGGGAATATTATTTTACCAATGGGAAAGTAGAACAAACAGGATCTTATCTTAGGGGAAGAGCTGAAGGTGATTGGACATGGTATTATGAAAATCGTGAGGTTTTAAGGCAAGAAGAATATGTAGACGGTTTAAGAGATGGACTATTTGTAGAATATAATGATACAGGAGCTGTAATTGCTCAGGGTGAATATATTGAAGGATTAAAAGATGGAGAATGGATTTATCAGCAAAACGATTACAGGGAAAAAGGAAAATACTTTGATGGATTAAGAACTGGTGAATGGTTTCATTATCAAAAATTAAAAGATGAAGAAATTGTTATTTTCTCTGGTAACTATGAAAATGGTTTAGAAAATGGACTTCATATTTATTATTTCGCCAATGGAAAAGAAAAAAGACGGGGAAAATATTCTGCTGGAAAAAAAGAAGGAATTTGGGATTATTACCAAAAAAATGGAACAAAACTTATAAGTATAGAGTATGCAGCAGGGCTGGAAATAAAATACAATGGCGAAAAAATATCCTACGGTAGAAAGTTAGATAGGGAACTTAGAAAAGAAGCCAATGCGGCAAAAGACTAGATTAAGTATTTATTTAAGATTTTGCTATTTACCGATTAAAGCAAAACCCGTTTCTTTGTTGAAACGGGTTTTTTTATGAGTGATTTTCCAAACAAAAAAGGTTCTTGGACAGAATTAAATAAAGAAGTAAAATACAGTAATCCTTGGATTGAAGTTAGTGAGAGTAAGGTTTTGAACCCTAATGGTGGCGATGGAATTTACGGCGTTGTACATTTTAAAAACTTAGCAATTGGTATAATTCCAATAGATAAAGAAGGGAATACCTGGATTGTGGGTCAGGATCGCTTTCCTTTTGATGGAAAATTTACTTGGGAAATAATTGAAGGTGGAGGTCCTTTGGAAATTGACCCTATAACTTCTGCTAAAAGAGAATTATTGGAAGAAGCTGGCTTAAAAGCAAAAGATTGGAAATTAATTCAAGAAATGGATTTGAGCAATTCTGCAACTACCGAAAAAGCCCTGATTTATTTGGCTGAAGGATTGAGTTTTCATGAAACAAATCCGGATGATACCGAAGATTTAAAATTGGAAAAAATTTCTTTTGAAGAATTATACCAACGCGTGATAAGAGGAGAAATAGTGGATAGTTTAAGCGTTGTTGGAGTTTTACGTTTAAAGGATATGTTGAACAATGGGGAACTTAAATTTTAATAAAAGTAAGATATGGCTAAGGCTCAATTAATTCTTTTACACGGCGCTTTGGGTTCTAAATCGTATTTCAATGAATTGGAAAAAAGCCTTCAAGAAGATTTCCAAGTTTATAGTTTTGATTTTTCTGGTCATGGTAAAAATAAAGGTTATCATACCTTTTCGGTAGATGGTTTTAAAACTCAGCTATCTGATTATTGCATCGAAAATAAAATTGAAAATGCCTGTGTTTTTGGATACAGTATGGGAGGTTATATAGCTTTATATCTTTCTGCTGAAAACCCAAATTTATTTAAATACATTTTAAGCTACGGAACAAAATTCCAATGGAATAAAGACATTTCTAAAAATGAAATAAAGCATTTAGATCCCATTAAAATTAAAGAGAAGGTTCCAAGTTTTGGAAAGTATCTTCAACGTATTCACCCTGCAAGAAATTGGGAAGAATTACTGGTAGACACTCAAAAATTGATGTTGGACCTGGGAGAAAATAATAGAATTAGCAAGGTAGATTTATCTAAAGTGGATATACCTATTCAAATTGGATTAGGAAGTGAGGATAAAATGGTTTCCAGAGAAGAAAGTTTAGAGATTGTAAATAAACTTCCAAATGCCAAACTAAAAGAATTTGTAGGTTTTAGCCATGCATTTGAAAAACTGGATATTGTTCAATTATCAAAGGAAATTAAAAAGACATTTTTAGTTTAATGGAATTGAAAAAAATTGCCATAATAGGCGGAGGAGCAGCAGGATTTTTCGCCGCCATACATGCCGCTGAGGGAAAGAATGAAGTTCATTTATTTGAAAAATCAAACAAATTATTATCTAAGGTAAAAGTAAGTGGTGGTGGAAGATGTAATGTTACCCACGACTGCGACCATGCCAATAAATTAATTCAATATTACCCACGAGGAGGAAGAAGTTTAAAAAAAGGATTTGAGATTTTTGGAACCAAAGACAGTAAAGCATGGTTTGAAAATAGAGGGGTTTCTTTAAAAATTGAGGGAGATGGAAGGGTTTTTCCAAAAAGTGATTCTTCTCAATCTATTATTGATTGTTTGCTAAATGAAGCAAATAAAAAAGGAGTGCATATTCATTTAAAAAAGGAAGTAAAAAGAGTAAAACCAAAAACAAAAGGCTTCTTTTTAAAAATTAATGAAAAGGAAGAATATTTTGATAAAGTGGTATTGGCAAATGGAGGTTATCCAAAAAAAGAAGCATACCAATGGATAAGAGATTTAGGATTGGAAATTTCGGATCCCATTCCATCTTTGTTTACTTTTAATTGCCCAGAATATCAAATGAAAGAGTTAATGGGCCTTTCTGTTCCTAATGGTTCTGTGCAAATTCCTGGAAGTAAATGGAAAGAAAGTGGATCTATTTTAATAACGCATTGGGGTTTTAGTGGACCTGGAATTATAAAATTATCCGCTTGGGCAGCCAGAGATTTATTTGAAAAAAATTACCACTTCCCTATTCTCATAAACTGGACTAAATTTAAGGAGGAGGATCTTAGAACTTTGGTTCAAGACTATAAAACAGAAAATCCAAAAAAGAAAATTTTAAGCCATCCTTTATTTGATATTTCTTCAAGACTTTGGCAGCATTTAGCAAATAAAGCTGGAATATGCGGGGATTTACGCTATTTAGATCTTTCTAAAAAAGTGATGAATAAGTGGATAGAACATTTGGTTAGAGATGAACATCAGGTAAAAGGAAAAACGACTTTTAAGGAAGAATTTGTGACTTGCGGAGGAGTAGAACTTTCCAATTTGGATTTAAAAACTTTTGAATGTAAGGATATAAAAGGGCTTTATATTGTTGGTGAATTAGTAAATATTGATGGCCTTACTGGAGGTTTTAATTTCCAAAATGCATGGACTAGTGGATTTTTAGCCGGTAGTTCTTTATCAAAGTAAATTTGGGGGATTGCTATGTATATAGTTTTCAATAATTTAAATTTATTACATTTAGCTCCTTAACAAGCGATACCAAATTAAAAACCCTTAACCAACAACTATGAAATTGCTTAAATCAGGCCTGCTATTATCTTTGAATTTAGCTTTTTTATCCGGCCTATATGCTCAAGAACCGAGCAAACCTAGCTACGAAAATAAAGTGTTTATCAAAGACGGGAAATATTATGTACAGAAGTCACTTCCCGTTTATCTTAGTTTTTCTACCAGCCCAAATGGAGAAAGCCATCCCTTAAAAAGTAACCAACACGCATCAGATGCAAATCCTATGTATTTGGATACGGAAGGAGTAAATTATATTAGAAGTAAATGGGCAGTAGATCCTGCAACGGGGAAAGCCGTTGTTCCTCAAAGAGAAGTATTAATGGAAATGTATGCGGATGGATTAAGTCCGATTACAAGAATGACCTTTAGTGGAGCTCCAAGATATAGATCTGGCGGAATAACTTATTTTGGAAAAGGATTGAGCTTTAGTTTAAGTGCTCGTGATGGTGTATCTGGTGTTTTAGAAACCCAATATGCTTTAAATGGTGCCTTTACGAAATATGCGAACTCTGTAAATATTGGAAAAGAAGGTGCTAATACATTGTATTATTATTCTGCGGATAATGTGGGAAATGCAGAAAATACAAAGTCCAGCGATTTTACCTTGGATTTAACCGCACCTGTTTCCAGCCATTCCATTTTAGGAATTGTGTACAACAGCACTATTCTGGCGCCTAGTACTAAGTTTAGCTTAAGTACAAACGATAATTTAGCAGGAGTAAGAAATGTAAAATATTCTTTTGATGCTTCCAATGACAGAAGCTATTCACCTAATATTACCATGAGTGGTTTATCTGATGGAGAGCATACTTTGTATTATTATGGTACTGATAATGTGAGTAATGTTGCTACGAAAAAGAGCTTTAAATTTTACTTGGATAAAATTGCTCCTGTAGTTTCCAGTAAGGTTGTAGGAGATCAGTTTAAAAGAAATTATTTATATGTTTCCAGCCGAACTAAAATCAATCTTAGTGCTACAGATAATAAGGCAGGAGTAAAGCAGATTTATCAAAGAATAGACGGATCTAAAAGTAATTACACCGGAGATTTTTCCGTACCTAATGTTTTAGGCCTTCATTATATTAAATACAATGCCGTGGATAATGTAGAGAATACAGCATCCAATAAAACCCTTACCGTGTATGTGGATAATAAGGCTCCTCAGACAGGAATCATCTACGGAAGCCCACAGTTTTTCCATAGAGATACTTTATTTATTACCAGTCAAACTGCAGTAAAATTAAGATATAGTGATGCTCATTCTGGAATAAAAAGCACTTCTTATAAAATTGACAATGGTTCTTCTACTCCATATTCTAAGTTTACCATTCCTGGTGAAGGAAACCATGGGATTACTTTTAATTCTGTAGATAATGTAAATAATACGGAAGCCGATAAATCGAGCAGAGTGTTTGTTGATAATACAGCACCAACTATTTATATTAATTTCTCAATAGAACCAATAGGAAAGAAAGATGGATTGAATATTTATCCTAACTATGTAAGAATGTATGTTGGGGCAACAGATAAACATGTTGGTACCGAAAAAGTGATGTATTCTATAGACGATGCTCCATTAGCTCTATATTCTTCACCAAGAACTTTAGATATTTCTGAATTGGATCGTTTCAAAACGATTAAAAAATATAAAGTAAGAATTGTTTCTACAGATAAGCTTAATAATCAATCTGAGAAGATTGTTGAGTTTTATGTAGGCGAGAAATAAGATTTCAAACCCACCAAAAACCTCGGTTAAATTTTAAATTTGATCGAGGTTTTTTTTTAAAATCCCTATCCTATGAAAATTCTATTATTAAATTGCCTAGCAGCCTTACTGGTTTTCAGTTCTTGTTCTCCAAGCTATTATCCTCCGAAAATCAATGCCCCATTATTGCGGGAAGAAGGTGAAACAAAAATTAATGCAGCCGTAAATCTAAATTCTATTAACATTCAAGGAAGCACTGCTTTAACGGACAAATTTGCAATTGCAGCTTCTGTTAATGGATATTGGGTAGGAGCTGCACAGATCACAACATCCAATGGGAGCATTACGGATGAGTCTTCAAATGGTTTTCAAATTGATTTTATGCCAGGGTATTATGTGCCATTTGGAGATGTTGGAGTTATAGAACTTTATGGTGGTTATGGAGCGGGATTATCCAATTCTGGAGAAGTTTCAGGATTACTACATAGACTCATATTTCAACCGAGTATTGGGGTATCTGGGGAGCGGTTTGAGTTTGCTTTTGCTTGCCGTTTTTCACATGTTATGATTCCTAAATCTGCAAGCCTAAGTGATCCACAAACATCGTTTGCCGACACTTTTTTAGAACCGGGATTGATATTTAGATTGGGATCTGATAAAGTAAAGTTTACCACACAAATAGGATTTTCACTGCCAATAGTAAATATTGAGGATGATCCTTTTGGCAATTATATTGAATGGAACCCGATGATTGTTAATGTTGGTTTCCAAATTAATATTGAGAATATTGGTTTTAAAGAATCGGGTAAGTGGCAGAAGTAATAAGGTTTTGCCACCCTTCTTTTAATATATAAAAGACAAATAAAAATGCCGCTTTCTACTACTTATAGAAAGCGGCATTTTTATTAAAATATTTTTTCTAAGATTCCTTTATTTCAAACCGAACCCGAGTACTTGCCCAATCAATGTGAACCATTCCGGTTTTTGCATCTATAGAAATGGTGAGCTTTTCTGTGGCTTCATGGTTAGAAACCCCTGCTTTTACTCTTAATACATCCTTATCTTCTTTATACCTGTAGCTGCCCCATTGGTTGCTTACACTGTTGAAGATGATGGTCCATTCCTTTTCTCCAGGGATGGTAAAAAGACTGTATTTTCCAGCAGCCAATTTTTTCCCTTGAATCATTACATCTTTGCTAAACTCTATAGTTGTGGCTTCATTTGCACCCGTTCTCCAAACTTTTCCAAAAGGAACCAATTTTCCAAAAACTTCCCTTCCTTTTACCGAGGGTTGGCTATAGTCAATTTTTACTTTCGTTTCTCCAATATTTGCTTCCGTTGTAGCAGGAGGGCTTTCTCTTTTTTCCTTTTTTTGTGCTTGCGCTCCAGCTACCAAGAATAAACTCAAAAGTGCGCTGGCGATTATTTTAATTTTCATAGTTGTTTTAGATTTCTAATAGTCGTTAAAGCTAACCAAAATTGTACTATTGGAATTGAGGAGCATGTAATTAGTACGACAAACCTATTTTAAACGAATATTCACTTTTGACAAAATTTAATAAAATGAAATATTTAGTAAGCGGCATTTTTAGTTTTTTACTGTTTGGGGTTTCTTTCGGACAAGAATATAATCCTGAAAAATTAGGTATGACAAATGAGGATCTTCCCAAGGGTTTGGAAGTGGGTGATAAAGCTCCAAACATTAAATTGAAGGATGTTAATGATAGCGTTTACGATTTATATGAGGCTCTGAAATCTGGTCCGGTGGTTATGAACTTTTATCGTGGAAATTGGTGCCCCTATTGCACCCGTTATTTGGCGAGTTTAAATGATTCTGTTGGGCAAATAATTTCGCTGGGAGCAAGCTTTATAGCTATTTCTCCCGAAAATCCTGAAGAGATAAAAAAATCTGCAGAAGGCTTAAATAGAAATATAATAATATTGAACGATTCTAAGGCTATAGCCATGAAGGCTTATGATGTAGATTTTTATGTTACTAAGAAATATGAAGAAAAGGTTGAGCGAAAAATTAAAAAATCAGCTGAGGAGTTTTACGATCAAGAGGAAGTAATTTTCCCTGTTCCAGCAACTTATATTATCAACGAAGAGGGAATTATAATTTATAGATTCTTCGATCCTAATTATTCCCAAAGAGCCACTGTAATAAGTATTTTGAAAGCCCTAGAATCTTTAAAATAAAGAAATGCGAATTGTTTTAGTTGGAAGTGCCATTGTATTGTCTTCCCTTCTTTTTATACTTAATCAGAAAATAGATTCCCAGAAATCTACGGTTACATTTTCCATTAGTAATTTATTTGTGAATACGGTGGAAGGAAGTTTTAGAAACTTTGAAGGAGAAGCTAGTTTTGATATTGAAAATCCAGAAAAATCCAGCTTTAAAATTAAAATACCTGTTTCAAGTATTAATACTGAAAATGAGGATAGAGACAAACATCTTCAGGCAGAAGAGTATTTCCACAGTGAAAAATTTCCTTTTGTAGAGTTTAATTCCACTTTTGTAAACAAAACAGCTGAGGGAATTGATATTAGTGGAATGCTGAAAATTAAAGGGGTGACCAAGGAGTTTACCATTCCATTTAATTCAGAAAAAACAAAAGAAGGATATCACCTAACAGGGAAGCTTGAAATAGATCGTTTTGATTTTAATGTCGGTTCTGAGGGCTCTTTTAGTATGGGAAGGAAAGTAGAGTTGGGAATAGACTTCTATATAAAAAACTAAAACTCTTTAGTAAAGCCAATCCCAGGAATTAAGATTGGAGTTTGGCCATTGGAAATATCATTCACATTAATATTGGAATAGAGAAAAGAGGTTTTGAGAAAAAAGCCATAGGCCCCCTGTATTTGATAACCAATTTTTGCATCTCCTATAAAACCATAACCAATAGTAGTAATAGCCTGGGCTCTTTGAGTAAGACTAATCGCGCGTTGTATATTATAATCTCTCCCTTCAATTAAGGCTTGGTTGCTCAAACTTTCCACAAAATTTAGGTCTACTCCCCCACTTGCATTGAAGTAGAAGTTATTTTTTAAATCAAAGCTTTTACCAAAAGAGAAAACAATATGGGAGCGTTTTTCCCTTCCTTTAATTTCCCCAATGGCCTGAAAAGGCTGAGGATTTCCGTTTTGATTGGCACGATCCACACGAATGGTAAATAATCCGGTAACATCCAAAGTAACATTGTAAAAGCTAAAATTTAGGAATAAATCTTTTGGAAGTTGGTATTCTAAAGCAAGTTCAAAAGAACCGGTATTTCTATAAATTAAATCCGACGGGGCGCCATCTAAATAAAAAGGATAACCATCAAAATCAACAAGAATTTGATTGTATTGCTGGGTGTTTTTATTAAACAAAAGAGCTAAACGGCCATTATCATTGCCGGAATAATAATCAATGGCTTGTTCGCCCGAAAGATAATATCCTGCCCCAATGGATACAGACCAATTGGAACTTGTATCACTTTGAGCTAAAGCCGAAAAATGAAGGAGGAAACCAATAAAGGCAAGGCTAAATAATTTCATGGCCTAAATGTAAGAGTTATTTAAAATGATGGCTGGCAATAGGGCATAAAAAAAGCCCTTCCAAACGAAAGGGCCTTAAAACAAAATATGTTTTTATAATTATAAATCAAATTTAATTCCTTGAGCCAAAGGAAGCTCAGTAGAATAATTGATAGTTGTAGTTTGTCTTCTCATATAGCCTTTCCAAGCATCAGAACCAGATTCACGTCCACCACCTGTTTCTTTTTCACCACCAAAAGCACCACCTATTTCTGCACCAGAAGTACCGATGTTTACATTGGCAATACCACAGTCGCTACCGGCTGCTGAAAGGAACTTTTCAGACTCACGCATGTTGGTGGTCATAATTGCAGAAGAAAGTCCTTGAGGAACCGCATTTTGCATAGCAATAGCTTCGTCTAAATCTGAGTATTTTATTAAATACAAGATGGGAGCAAAAGTTTCTGTGCAAACGATTTCATATTCGTTTTTAACCTCAGCAATACAAGGTTTTACATAACAATTACTTCCTTCAAATCCTTCTACTTTTACTCTTCCGCCCTCTACCAACATGGATCCGCCTTCTTCGCCGATTTTTACAATCGCCTTTTCATACATTTCCACAGCTAATTCGTCGATAACTGGTCCCACATGATTATTGGTATCTAAAGGATTTCCAATTTTTAATTGACCGTAAGCTTTCTTCAACCTATTCTTTACATCATCGTAAATACTATCGTGAATAATCAGTCTTCTTGTAGAAGTACATCTTTGTCCGGCAGTACCCACAGCGCCAAATACAGCTCCTACCAAAGTAGATTCTAAATCTGCATTTTCGGTAAGGATAATGGCATTATTACCACCTAGTTCTAGGATAGTTTTACCAAATCTTTTGGCAACAGCTTGGCCTACTTCTCTACCCATTCTGGTAGAACCTGTAGCCGAAATTAAAGGTACTCTATGGTCGTTTGTTAACCATTCTCCTTCTTCAACTTTACCGTTAATCAGTCCACAAAGACCTTCTGGTAAATCATTTTCTTTTAATACTTGAGCAAAAATATTCTGACAAGCCACACCACAAATCGGTGCTTTTTCGGATGGTTTCCAAACGCAAACATCGCCCGCGATCCAGGCTAGAGCTGTATTCCAACACCAAACGGCAACAGGGAAATTAAAAGCAGAAATAATTCCTACAACCCCTAATGGATGCCATTGCTCGTACATTCTATGTAATGGTCTTTCGGAGTGCATGGTTAAGCCATGAAGTTGGCGGCTAAGACCTACTGCGAAGTCACAGATATCGATCATTTCTTGAACTTCACCCCATCCTTCTTGCAAAGATTTTCCCATTTCGTAGGAAACCAATTTTCCAAGATCTTCCTTATTCTCACGAAGCTTTTCTCCAAACTGACGAACGATTTCTCCTCTATGCGGAGCAGGCATCATTCTAAAATCTTTAAAAGCAGCTTCTGCAGCAGTAATTACAGTTTCGTATTCTTCTTTTGTTGTTGTGCTTACTTTTCCAATAAGTTTTCCATCTACCGGAGAGTAGGAAGAAATTAATTCTCCTTTACCAAAGTGAGTTTGACCAGTAGAAGACCCAGGATTTATTTCCTGAACTCCCAGTTTATTTAATACGGATTGTATATCTAAAGTACTCATGATTCAAATTATTTTTTGCGAAAATAGGATTTTTGAATTCAAATAGCAGGCAATTTTCATTGATTAATGCAATTGCTTGTCTACATCTATTAGGACAAAAAAAAGCCTTGGAATTACCCAAAGCTTTTAATGCCAATCTCCTGTTTTCTATGAACTAGTAGAGATTAATGATTTTCTTTTTGGGATAGGATACCTTGTATTTTAGGTTTAGTTCTTTTTCTTCACTTGGATTTACTTCCAATTTCCATTCTATTAATTTAGACTCTTCGTTTACCTTTCCATTGCTTTCTTCCAATTCTTTAACCTTAATATCATCATTGGCAGAAATAGGATATTGGTCTGTAATGGAAAGCTTGATTTTGTTTTGTTTATTATTTCGGATGGTGATTCTATAATGGAATGTTTCTTCCTTATTTCCGCTGACGAGTTTTACGTCTT
>CAKZNE010000328.1 GCA_937129395.1 uncultured Cryomorphaceae bacterium
ATACAGTTACTCCAGAAAAATCTATAATACCAGAATTATTTACTGTCGCAGAAGTTACATCTGCTTGAGAATCTATCCCTTTAGGTCCCGTTAATGTAACAGTTGCACCTGCTTCTACTGTAAATGTAGAACTTGCTTTTCTGAAGCCAATTGCGCCATTAGAAGTAGTGGAAACAGTAAATGCACGTCCTGTCTTAACAGTGATACTACAGCCAGTAAACATTCTTACAGGATTTGCTGATGTACCTACTACAGTTACATCTAAATCAAAACTTATATTTGGGTAGTTTGGAGAAACTTTAATGTTCTTATAATGGAAATCAATCCAAGCTTTTTTTCCTTTGATGGTGATTTGATGATTAATCGTTATTTCCTTGAAACCAACAGTGTCGATTCTGGTAATAATGTTATTGTCTTCTGGGTCGAAAATGCACTTAAATAGGTAAATGGAATCTTTAAATTGATAAGGCTTTGGATAAAATTTAGGATTGTTAAACTCTTTTTGAACAATGGTATCAATATATTTTAAAAATGGTTTTTCTCCTTTTTTTAGTGAAGAAAAAAAGCCTTCTTGATCAAACCCAAATCCTATTTTTAGGGTGGAAAAACGTCTTATAGTATCCTTGTTGAATATAAGGAATCCTTCAGCTATTTTTTGTTTTTGTCCATAAAGGAATACATCATTTTTTGAGGAGGTAGAATCTATTTCCACAATCGAATCTTTAAAGCCATAGTCATGCACCAAAGATTGAATATCGAGACTTTGACCTATAGCGCAATTTTGAATAAATAGGAGTAATAACAGAGCTGTAATTTTCATCTTTTTTGGATTAACTATTTATAAAATCACCAATCCCATCAACCAAGTCCATCAAACGACCTTCATCCTCTAAAAGAAAAGGATGAAAAACAGAAAGAATAGAATTTTGGGCTTGCAGAGAGTATGGATGATTTTCATTCTTGGTGAAATTACCCTGCAATCTTTCCTCTTTATTGACCGAATTATAACCCTTTAAAACAGGTAAGTTCTTTTTCAATAAAAACTGAAGTAAGTCTTCCCGAATCAACTCCTTCACCTTAAAAGAATAACGCATTTGAGCTCTTCTTTGGGTTCCTGAAAAAGGTTTGAAAATTTCTACGCTTTCAATTTTATCTAAGTGGGTATCTAAAAACACCATGGCTTTTTCCCTTTGCTCCCCAAACTCTTCTAGGTCTTCCATTTGGGCTAAAGCCATTATAGATTGTATTTCCGATAATTGATAATTTTCGCCTACTAGACCAAAGGGATTTACCTTTTTATTGGGTAATAGTCCTCGATTGGTAATGGCATAACATTTATGATAATCCTCCTCTTTTTTGCAAAGAATCATTCCACCCTGACCAGTGGTAACAAGTTTTACCCCTCCAAAACTAAAAACTGAAAAGTCACCATAACTACCTAGTCTTTTATTTTTGTAAATCCCGCCATGAGCTTGGGCGCAATCTTCAATAAAAATGATTTTATTTTCGCCTGCAATCTTCGCAATAGTATCTACTTCCGCAACCGATCCATCGATATGCACAGCAATTATCGCTTTGGTTTTTGCTGTGATTTTTTCGGATATTTTGCTGGAATCTAAGGTGAAATTATTTGGGTTTACATCTACAAAAACGGGAACGGCTCCAAAATTCATAACACATTTTGGAAGGGAGAAAAAATCGTAGGCGGGCAGGATAATCTCATCGCCGGGTTTTAGTCCAATTGCCTTAAAAATAATGTCGAGAGCAACTGTTCCATTGCAAACACTCACTCCAAATCTCGAATCGTGGAAGGCGGCAAATTTTTTTTCTAATTCATAGGCTTTGTCGCCTTTGTATTTCCACCAGTCGAGGTTTTCATAAGCCTCATTTAAGGCTTTTAGGACTTTAGGATTTTGCTTGGGAATAAACATTTTAATGCTTTAGTTTTCGGCTTCAAGATAATTGAAAGAAGCGAAAAAAGTGCATTTCGAAGTAAGGGATTATTCGTTTTTACTATTCAAATCCAAATCGGCATAAAAGCCCAAATCCTTTTGGACTATCAATTTTGTGCTTAAAGCAATTTGGCCTGTGTGATAGGAATAATGTTCGGTGACATGGATTAAAATCCCAATCCCTGTCATTTCAAAACCTTGAACCTTTCTGGAATGGTACAGATCTTTTTCTGTAGATTTTTTGATGATGGAAATTGCCTTTTCACAGGTAGAAGATATTTTTTGAAACAACTGTTCTTTGTTGAAATTCTTTTTGGAATTAAACTCTAAATCTCTGTCTCTAATGTCCTTTTCCATTCCAAGGGATGAAATCACATACTGGGTAATATTCCCGCTTAAATGCAATATAAGGTTGGCAATACTATTGGTTTCTGGATTGGCTTGAAACCAAAACTCTTCCTCATTAAGCAAATCCAAACAGGTTTTTATTCTCGCTGTGTTTTCTTCAATTCTTAAAATGATTTGCTCTTTGAATTCAGCAATAAAATCGTTGGAATTAGGACTCATTTTTGGCTCTGCTTTTTTTGTAAATCTTCGCTACTAAAAAGAAAATCACCCCCATGGAAAGCAAAATTGCCAAACCAAACCAAAGGCCTTCCAGGTTTTTCCAAACGGCCAACATTACTATGGCAATTAAAAGAAGGGTAGGCAATTCATTATAAAGCCGGTAACCAAAACTGGAGATACCTGTATTATTAAGCTTAAGTTTTTTTATTTGTTTAGCACAACTGAAATGGTAAACAATAAGTATGGCCACCAAACTAAGTTTAATATGCATCCAAGGTTGCTCTAGCCAAGCGCTATTTACGACAAGCATGGAAATCCCACCAATCAAAGTAAGAAACATTGCTGGGGTTTGAATAATGGAAAATAATCTTCCCTCCATAATTTCATATTGCTTTCTCAGGACAGGACTACTTTCATCGTTTTTTTCCCAAGCTTCTTTATGGTAAACGAATAATCGAACGATATAAAATATCCCCGCAAACCAGGATACGAATCCAATAATATGTAATGCCTTGAAGAAATTATATAAATCCATGGGAAAAAATATTTTGGCAAAGATCGGAATAAAAAAAAACGGAATGGCTCCTCTCCATTCCGTTTTCCAAAAATTGGTTTAGCGTGATTCGAATCGCCATACCAAGCTTAAAATGTTTCTATTTTTTATTGAACTGAAAAATATCCCATTAGAGCAATCCAAACAGTGGTTAAAACTCCACGTAGTACTAATTTGTATTTTTCGTGATTAACTATTTTTTCTATTTGATTTTTCATCTTGGGTTCTTTTATTTATTATTTGATGGGGTAAAAGTAATGTGAGTAAGGCTTTTTGAAGATTTGTTTCGATGGAACTGAACATTTTATCGTTGGATTTGGTAAATTCTTCGATAAATGATTTTTGGTGATTAAAAGGCATAAAAAAAAGCGAATTGGTTGTTTTCCATTCGCTTTTTTTGATCAATTATCTACTATCTATGAAATTTACTTTTTTACATGAAACTTTTTTTTAATTAGGATATGGTAAAGAAATATGCTGAAGTGAATAAAATACCAATCCAGGCAGAAGTTAAAATTCCTCTAAGCAGTTTTCTTGTATTTTCTTGTTGAACCTTTAGTTGCATTTTTTCAATCATTGTGCAAATTTTTTCTTGTTATTACTGATGTAAATGTAGGTAGAGTAGGAGTTTTGGAGTTTTTTCTTCGATGGAATAATTGATTTCAAGGTTGGATGATCTGTTTTAAACGATAAATGATTTTAGGGCTTTGTGGTACTCAAAAAAAAAGAGTTGGACTTAAGCCAACTCTTTTTTTAATCAATTATCTACTATCACTAAATGGGTTTATCTCATATAACTATAATTTTAAAAATATAAACAAGCAAAACATAAAAATTGAAGAAGCTAGGGTTGTGGTCCAAGTTAAAATGAAGGCGCTCTTTAAATAAGTGACAAATTTTAGTTGTTTCATTTGCCATTGCATTTTCTGAATCATTGTGCTTTGCTTTTATTACTGGTGTAAATGTAGTTTGGTAAACCTCTTAAGGGATTTTGTTTCGATGGATTAGGTGATTTTAAAGATCAACTTATGATTTTCATAGACCGATGGAATTTGAGTTAAAGTTATTCTGTGATCTCAAGTCTTGAATGACAATTATCATAGAAAAAGCCCAAGTCCAATGCTAATTTTGAGCAAAATATTTAGCCATGCTGATTGATCTTTTAGAAAAGTATAATGTTCCTGTTCCAAGATACACAAGTTACCCAACTGTCCCCATGTGGGACCCAACCATACCAGATTCTAAGAGATGGTTATTTGAAGCAAGAGAATGTTTGGAGAAAAATAATCGAATAAGTTTATATATCCACTTGCCCTATTGCGAAAGCCTTTGCACTTATTGTGGATGCAATAAATACATTACAAAAAACCATAATGTGGAGCAGCCTTATATAGGAGCTGTGCTTAAAGAATGGAGTTTGTATGTTCAGGCGTTGGGTAAACTCCCCAAAATTAAAGAGATTCATTTGGGAGGAGGTACCCCTACCTTTTTCAGTTCAGAAAATTTGGAAAGGTTAATTACGGGAATTTTAAAACTTTCGGATAAAGATGGAAAATGTGAAATGAGTTTTGAGGCTCATCCTTCTTCAACCAATTATGATCATTTAATGATTTTAAGAAAAATTGGCTTTAATAGAATAAGCTTAGGCGTTCAAGATTTTGATGAAGGGATAATGAAAACCATACATCGCTTTCAAACCTTAGAACAAATAAAAGAGGTGACCAAAAATGCCCGAGATTTAGGATATGAATCTATTAACTATGATTTGATTTATGGTCTACCTGGCCAAACTAAGGAGCATATTATTAAAAATATGGAACAATTAAAAAACTTAAAACCTGATCGAATAGCCTTTTACAGCTATGCTCATATTCCATCGGTAAAACCTGGGCAAAGAGCCTATGGGGAGGCAGATTTACTTAAGGGTAGAGACAAACTGGAATTATATCAAACAGGTAAAAAGTTGATGTCGGAAATGGATTATGTAGATATTGGAATGGACCATTTTGCCGTGAAAAATGATTCCCTTTATAAGTCTATGAAAACTAGAAAGCTGCATCGAAATTTTATGGGCTATACGGCTATGAAGACTGATTTGTCCATTGGTTTAGGCGCTTCTTCCATTAGCGATTGTGGAACCGCCTATGCTCAAAATGAAAAAAATGTAAAGCTTTATATTCAAAAGTTGCAGGAAGCCGAGAAGCTTCCTTTGGTTAAAAACCATTTTCTCAGTGAAGAAGATAAGAGGGTTAAAAGACATATTCTAAACCTTATTTGCCATTTCGAAACCAATTGGTTATCCACAAGTGACGCCTATTTATTTGAAAAGAATGAAATGATATCCCAATTGGAAAAGGACGGTTTACTTAAACGGTTCCCCAGACAGATAAAGGTAAGCCCTAGAGGGAAAAACTTTATTCGAAATATTTGTTCTTCTCTGGATATGAGAATGAAAGAAAGTAAAAGGGAGGCCGTTTTTAGTAAAGCTGTTTAAGTTAATTTTTTATAGACCTGAAAGTGGAATTGGAGAATAACCAAGCGAGGTTTTTTTAGTCACAAATTTGGGTTTCGCTTAGGCTTGGTTCCAAATCTGGTGATAAATAAGGGATGCCTAAATCCATACCCCTAAAAATTAAGAGCCCTGCGGTGATAAGAATTATTACTGGACTTAGTCTTTGAAGCAAGGCTCTTTTCTTTTGGATAAAACTTGCGATTGTAAGGTTGCTAATAAAAAGCAGAGGAATAGTTCCAGCCCCAAAAATCATCATATATAAAAAACTGAATAGAGGTTGCTCCATGCCCATTGCTGGGAATAAAGCCAAATAAACCATGGCGCAGGGTAATATTCCGTTAAGCATTCCTGTACCAATAAAATAGGCGTATTTGGATTTTTTGTTTTTCTCCAAGCGGCTTCTTAATCGCTGGATATAGGGAAAAAATAATTTGAATAATCTTTGATCCAATTTGGTAAAGTAGAAGAGTAAAAAAGCAAAAAGAAGCAACAAGCCGCTAATCAAAGAGGTTTTTTGTTGCCAATCTTGAAGAGCTGCTGCCTGTCCGAATAGACCAATTCCCAAACCTAAAAAGCCATAGGTAAGAATTCGACTAAAGTGAAAAAGAACTAATAGGGAATACTTTTTTTTAGAAATTAAAGAACTTGTAAATGCCCCTTGCAATGGACCGCACATCCCTAAACAATGGAGGGAAGAAACAATACCTAATACAAAGGCAGACCAAAACATTAGAGAATTATTTCCGGTTCAAAATAATAGTCTATGCCTTCACAATTGAGCTTCACCTTGGCAATCCATCTTCCATCTTTGAACTTTGTAAATGGGATTTTTGAATTGTTGCTTGCAAGGCTTTTTTCCTCCCATTCGAAATCAAGTCGGGCATCCTTTTCACAGTACATTAAGGCTTTAAAGCTTTTGTCCTTCCCATGGAAATCAGCAGGTAATTCCAAAACAAAATGCTCTGGAGTCCTAATAATTTTGGCCTTGCCTTTCAGTTTAGAAGAATTTCTTTTTTGATCAATAACTTCTTGATAATTAAGCTCCTCTTCGTAATAATTTTCGCTAACAAGATCAAATCGTTGTTGCGTGGATTTGAAAACCATAAAGCTCATTAAACCTATAAACAATACTAAGGTAATAGCTATTCCTGTGCCCCAGTTCCATTTCATTTTCTTACAATTGGTCCGTTAAAACTAGTCTTTATTTTATCAATTAAAACCCCTTCCTGGTAAAGTCCTAATACAATATCCGTTTTCCTACCAGTTAGTTCTTTTTTATGCAGGTAGAGAAGTAAAACCCCTTCCTTTAATCCACTTTCGGGTAAAGAAATATGTTGGTCTCCTGCGATTTTTAAACTTCCTTCTGGACTTAAAATCCGGATATCCATATTTAAGGTATCCATAGTTTTGTTGATGAGTTTGTAATTGTAAACATTGCTCAAAGTATCTTGAGAAATGGTTTGGTAAAGCTGCCCTGGGGTTCTTAAAACTATAGCTTCTACCATTACTCTGCTGTTTAATAGGAAACCAAAAATGATCATTAAAACACCTAAAACAATGGAGTAAGCCCAAACTCTAGGAGTGAAAATTTTCTTTTTGTTACTGGCAATATTTTCTTCACTATCGAAGCGAATTAAACCTTTTGGTTTGTTGATTTTATCCATCACCGTATCGCAAGCATCGATACAAGCTGTGCAATTGATACACTCCAATTGGGTACCGTTTCTAATATCAATACCAGTAGGACAAACATCCACACATTGGTTGCAATCTATACAATCGCCTTTTCCTACTTCTTCGCGATTTTCATTTTTACGGAATTTACTGCGAATCTCACCTCGTATATAATCGTAGGCAATAACAACAGAATGTTTGTCTAATAATACAGATTGTAACCTACCATAGGGACAAACGATAATGCAAACCTGTTCTCTAAACCAAGCAAAAACAAAAAAGAAAACTCCAGAGAAAATTACAATGGTAACAAGGCTGGATATGTGATTTGCTGGATTGTCGCTTACGATGCTCCACCATTCTCTTTGGCTGATGAGGTACATCATAAATATATTGGAAATTCCGAAACTTATAAGGTAAAAGATGCTGTTTTTAAGAACACGCTTTCTTATTTTCTCTCCGGTCCACGACATTCTTTTCAGTCGCATTTGCTGGTTTCGATCTCCTTCAATCCAATATTCAATTCTACGGAAAACATGTTCCATAAAAATGGTTTGGGGGCAAATCCAGCCGCAAAAAATTCTACCAAAGGCAACAGTAAACACAACGATGAAGAGCACTCCAATAATCATCGCCATTACGGCCAAATGGAAATCCTCTGGCCAGAAAATATTACCAAAAAGGATGAACTTTCTTTCTAATACATTGAAAAGAAAAAAAGGATTGTCATCTATATAAACGAAAGGTAGGCCTACAAGAAGAGTTAAAAGAACATAGCTGGTCCATCTACGATAGTTGGTAAACCGACCGCTTGTTTTTTTAGGGAAGAGGTACTTCCGGTTTCCATCTTTATCGATGGTTCCAATGGAGTCTCTAAAATCATTGTCTTCCTGTTCTTCAATCATTTTTACAAGCTATCCTTAAGGGCAATAGTGTCTGCAGGTGCCGCACTTGAAGGTATGTATAATTCTCCTTCAGCATCCTTTGGCGTGGCAGAAGTTGTTCCTTGGAAACTTAGAATATAGGAGGCTACTTTTTGCATATCTGCTGCACCAATTTCGGATTTCCATTCGCGCATTCCTTTTCCTGTAACCCCATATTTAATGGTACTGAAGATGTCTTTAATATCTCCGCCATGGAGCCAGTATTCATCAGTAAGATTTGGTCCTACTAGCCCACCACCATCTTTAAGGTGACAAACGGCACATTTCTCATTGTAAATTTTCCCGCCTTCTTTTAAATCTGGCCCATTGGTTAGCAATACCACATTGGTTTCATCTACAAGATCTGCTGCATTTTTCAAGTAAAACTCCTTTGCTTTTTCCGCTTCTGCCAACTCATTATTATATTCTTCAATTTGCAATGGAGCATCGCCAGTTACATGATGGCGAACAACATAAACCACGGCAAAAACCATGGATAAATAAAAACCAATTAACCACCATGGGGGAAGGTTATTATCTAATTCTCTAATTCCATCATAACTGTGATCTAAGTCAATTTCAGATTCTTCTTCAATAGGACGAGCATCTTTTAATTTTCGATAAAGTTTACTGAAGAAGTCTTCTGTTTCAACTTCTTCTTCCACCAATTCCTCTTCAATAGAATTATTCTTTTTCAGCATCCATTGCATGGTTTCCATGGCCTTATACACTGCCAAAAAGGAAAGGATAAGGAAAATTGCGGAAGTCACGACCAACCAGAATACAGGATCATTTAAAAGTGCGTAACCTGTTTCACGGTCGAGATTTGTTGTGCCAATTGCCAAAGCGAAAACCAGCAATCCAAATACGATAAAAATTTTATTTAGCTTTTTCATAGTCTTGGTCTTGGTTATTTTCTAATGGTAAATTACTGAGTACATTCAATCGTTTTTTGTCTGCTTTGATTACATAAATCAGCATTAAAACAAAAAAGCTAAAGAAGATGAGAAAGGAAATCATCGGGAATATTTCTATTCCTGAGATTCCTTCCATATGATGTTTTATGAATTTTAACATGGCTCTTAATTATTATCAGTTGCAGTTGTGGCTTCCGTTGCAGCAGCAGGAGCATTTCCTTTAATATCAATTCCCAATCGTTGCAGGTAAGAAACTAGGGCCACAATTTCGTCGCTACCTTTTATGTCTACATTGATTTCTCTGGTGATTTGTTCGGCAATTTCATCAGCTTGCTTGTCCATTTCACTTTCCCAATTATCAATGTATTGCTGACTATAAGGAACTCCCAATTGAACCATTACCTCTAATTTCTTTTTGGAGGAGCTTCTATCCAATGTGTTTTCAAACAACCAAGGGTAAGGAGGCATAATGGAGTTTGGACTCATAGATTCTGGGTCTAGCATGTGGTTGTAATGCCAGCTATGGGAATACTTTCCTCCCACACGATGAAGATCTGGCCCTGTTCTTTTAGATCCCCAAAGGAAGGGGTGATCATATACAAATTCTCCAGCTTTGCTGTATTCACCGTAACGCGCTGTTTCGCTACGGAATGGTCTAACCATTTGGCTATGACAAGCATTACAGCCTTCTCGGATATATAAATCTCGTCCTTCTAGTTCAAGGACTGTATAAGGTTTTACACTTTCAATTGTAGGAACATTGGATTTAATCATCATGGTAGGAACAATTTCTATTACTCCACCAATTAGGATAACAACCACACTTAAAACCATCAATTGAACTGGTCTTCTTTCAATCCATCTGTGCCAGTGTTCTCCTTTTGGTTTTTTAAATGTTTTTTCCAAAGGCATGGCTTGAGCTTCTTCATTTTCTTGGAATTTTCCGCTTTTTACCGTTTTAATGACATTCACAACCATTATTCCTAAACCAATAATGTAAAGACTACCACCTAATGCTCTAAGCGCGTACATAGGAACAATTTGGGTTACAGTTTCTAGGAATCCGTAAACCAAGGTACCATCAGCATTAAACTCTTTCCACATTAAGCTTTGGGTAAAACCTGCAACGTACATGGGTAGGGCCCAAAAGATAATTCCTAAGGTTCCAATCCAAAAGTGGGCATTGGCTAGTTTTTCTGAAAACAAACTGGTTTTATAAAGTCGAGGAAGCATCCAGTAAATCATACCAAAAATCATAAAGCCGTTCCAGCCTAAAGTTCCGATATGTACGTGAGCAGGAATCCAATCTGTATAATGCGCAATGGCATTAATGTTTTTTAAACTCAATAATGGACCTTCTAAAGTGGCCATTCCATAACAAGTAATTGCTACAACAAAGAATTTAAGAACTGCGCTATCTCTAACCTTATCCCAGGCTCCCCTCAGGGTTAAGAGTCCGTTGATCATTCCACCCCAACTTGGGAAAATTAGCATGATACTAAATACAGTACCTAAGGTTTGAGCCCATTCTGGAAGTGCAGTATATAATAAGTGGTGAGGTCCAGCCCAGATATAGATAAAGATTAATGCCCAGAAGTGAACAATAGATAATCTATAGGAGTAAACCGGCCTGTTTGCAGCTTTGGGTACGAAATAATACATCAAACCTAAAACTGGCGTAGTAAGGAAAAAGGCAACGGCATTATGTCCGTACCACCATTGTACCAGGGCATCTTGTACACCAGCAAAAACCGAATAAGACTTGGTGAAGGAAACTGGGATTTCAATATTGTTTACAATATGAAGTACAGCAATAGTCACAAAAGTGGCAATGAAAAACCAAATGGCTACATATAAATGGCGTTCCCTTCTTTTAAGGATGGTCCAAAACATGTTTATCCCAAACACGACCCATATTAAAGTTATAGCAATATCAATTGGCCATTCCAATTCGGCATATTCCTTTGAGGAGGACATCCCCAATGGAAGAGAAACAACTGCGGCAAGAATGATTAATTGCCATCCCCAAAAGTGAATCTTACTTAAAAGATCACTGGCCATTCTGGTTTTTAATAATCGTTGAAGTGAATAATAAACCCCTGCAAAAATGGAGTTACCCACAAAAGCGAAAATCGCTCCATTGGTATGAAGAGCACGAAGCCTACCGAAAGTAAGCCAAGATAAATTCATATTTAACTCGGGGAAAACCAATTGCAAAGCTGCAGTAAGCCCTACTAATGTGGCAATACAGCCCCAAACAATAGTAGCAATGGTGAAATTCCGAACCGATCGGTTGTCGTAATAAAAGGTTTCCTTTTGCATAAAAATTAAGGTTTTTTAGATCCTTTGGTGGTTTTGATTTGGTCTTCCATGAGCATTCTTACGGAAGGAGAATAATCGTCGTCGTATTGTCCAGATTTTATACTCCACAAAAAAGCAATCAGAAATCCTAGTGCCACTAAAAAGCTGATAATGATGAGAATATAAATCGCAGACATATTGCTTTAATTTTGATCAAAAATAATGGGAGCTCCGTCTGCGGGAAATGATAATTATCATGTTTTCAAACTGAGCGAATTAGGAGATCTTTGCTTTCCTAGAAAGTTCCTTTAAACTAAGATATTGGGCGGAAAAGGTGGTAAAAAGAATTACCGAAATGGAACTAATAGGCATTAATAATGCAGAAACTAATGGACTTAAAAAGCCACCCAGCGCAAAGGTCAATCCTAAAATATTATAAGCTAGGGATAATGCAAAAGCTCGATGGACTATTTTTTTGCTTTTCAAACTTAAGTTTAAAAAGGAGGGAAGGTTTTTAAAGGATTCTGCTTTTAAAAGGGCGTCGCAAGCTGGGAAATAATTTACATTTTCTTCGCATAAACTTATTCCTACATCGCTTTGTTTTAGGGCGCCAGCGTCATTTAAGCCATCGCCGATCATTAGGCAGGAGTCTCCAGATTTTTGGTGGTTTTCAATAAATTCCAACTTATCGGCGGGTTCTTGTTCAAAATGTAGAGCTGTGTTTTTTCCAAAAATGGATTCCAATTGTGCTCTTTCTTGATCCGTATCACCACTTAAAACATTGAGTTTAAATTTTGTTTCTAAGTCGGCAATTACCTCGGGTAGTTCTTTTCGCATTTGATGGTAAAAAGAGAAGTAACCCAAAACGTAATCGTTTTTGGAAACAAATACAGCAGTTCCATTAAAAACTTTTTCCTCTCCCATAAAACTGGCTTTTCCCAATTTAAACTGGTCGTCGCCCACTTCAAAATAAATCCCTTGTCCAGGCGATTCTTGAAAAGCATGGATTTTTATTTCTTTTTGGTTTTGATCTTGAATATAAGATTGTAAACTTCTCGCTAAAGGATGCTGGGTTTGTTGGGCCGCATGGTAGATTTTATTCAAATCTTCATCTTCAATAGCTTTTCCAGTCCATTTCAATTTTACAGTTGATTGTTCCGTAAGTGTTCCGGTTTTATCAAATATCACATCATTTATTTGGGAAAGTTTTTGCAAAACCTGAGCATCTTTTAAATAAAAGCCAAAACGTCCAAACCAACGCATAAAACTGCCAGAAGTAAAAGGTTCTGCTAAAGCTAGAGCACATGGACAAGCCACAATTAATACACTAATAAAAACGGAAATTGATTTTTGGGGATCAATAAAGTACCATGCTACAGCTCCGGTTATGGCTAATACAAAAATGGCTGGAGTGAAATATTGAGAAATTTTATCGGTAAAGGTTTTTGATTTTTTCTTTTCCTTTTTGAAAATATCTTTAGACCATAATGATGACAAATAACTTTGGGTGGATCTTGAACTTACTTCAATTATAGCAGAACTGCTTTCTATTTTTCCACCGGCATAAATTTGTTCCTTTTTTTCTTTGGAAACGGCTTGAGATTCGCCAGTGATATAGCTGTAATCAATTAAAGATTCATCCGAAATAAGAAAACCATCACATGGAATTAATTCCCCCTTGCGAACAATAATGAAATCTCCTTTTTTTAGATTTTCAATGGCAATTATGGATTCGTCCTTATTTATCAATAAAGTAGCGGCAAGAGGAAGAAAGGACTTGTAATCTTTATCGAAAGAGAAATTTTCGTAGGTTTTTTGTTGATACCATTTTCCAACTAAAAGGAAAAAAACCAATCCGCATAAGCTATCAAAATACCCTGGGCCAATGCCGCTTAATACTTCATAGCTACTTTGTGCAAAAAGGGCGATTATTCCAATGGAAATTGGTAAATCAATAGAAAGAACCCCTGCTTTTAAAGAGGCTATGGAATTAGTGAAATATTCTCGAGCACTGTAAATAAGCACTGGAAAACTAAAGGCCAGCATTAAATACCTAAAGAAATAAAGTAATCCTCTATCGTATAATATGGTGCTTTGAAGATATTCAGGCAGCGCCAATAACATGGTATTTCCAAAGAAAAATCCCGCAACTCCTAATTGAAAAAGAAGTTTGGACTGAGATTTTTTATTGGCTTTTTCGTTTTCATCCCTTTGCTCCTCAAAATTGGGTGGATAACCAATATGCTTTAAAAGAGCGGCTAATTGAGAAAGAGGAATTTTTTCGGCATCATATAATATCTCAGCCCTTTTTCGGCTAAAATGTACCGTTACCTGCAAAACTCCTTGGTGGACTTCAAATAAATTCTCCAATAAAAAAATACAACTGGAACAATGAATTTGAGGAAGATGAATATTTATTTTTTCAGTGTTTCCATTCTGGAAAATCAAAAGTTTCGCTTTTATATCTGGGCTGTCCAAATAAGCATAAGTGGCGCTATCTAAATCCGGAATAAGCAAACTTTCACTTTCGCCTTCAACCAATTCAAAAACAACTTTGCAGCCGAAACAACAGAATTCATGACCCAAATTATCACTATAAGTCTTACCTTTAAAAGGTTGATGGCAATGGCTACATTCCGTAAGTGATTCCACTTTATTAGACATGGTGTAAAAGTCTAGTCAAAAGCCGTTGTGGAAAATGATAATTATCATATTTTTGGATTATGGGAAATGACCATTCTGTTGAGGTGCCAAATCACTGTAGTATGTGTGGTAATAGGCATTTGAGCGCTTTTAAGAATTTGGGCGATGAGGATCTGGATCAATTAAGCGAAATGAAAACCTGTGTTTCCTTTAAAAAGGGACAGGTAATTATGCATGAAGGTGCCCGACCCCAAGGCGTTTATTGTTTACATAGTGGAAAGGTTAAATTGTATAAGCTCGGCGCTGAAGGGAAGGAGCAAATTATTCGTTTTATGACCAAGGGCGACCTTTTGGGATATCGTTCCTTATTAAGTGAAGAAACTATTTCAGGGTCAGTTTCGGCTATCGATGATACTTATGCTTGTTATATTCCAAAATCCTCATTTTTCCAAGTAATCCAAAAAAACCCAAAGTTCACCTTGAATATTTTGGAAAAGGCCTGTCATGAATTGGGGGAAATGGGAAAAATTATTACCAGTCTAGCTCAAAAAACTGTTCGTGAAAGATTGGCTGAAATATTATTGATTTTAAGAGCAACTTTTGGCGAAACCGAGGAAGGAAATTTGGATATATCCCTAACTAGGGAAGAAATTGCGAATATGGTAGGAACCGCCACAGAGTCTGCCATTCGGTTGATATCTGAATTAAAAGAAGACAGCCTCATCGAAACCAAGGGAAGGAAAATAAAAATACTAGACGCCACCAGGCTCCGCAAAATCGCGAACGTTTTCGATTAAAGACTTTTAACATTATTATTTTAGGAAGGCTGACAAAAGTCATATTCTGAGCCACAGAAGGAAGATATATTTGTGAAATGCTCAGCATGGAATTTATTAAAAGTCGGATGGAAGTTTTCCTATCTTTTCCCGTAAACGATGAACTTGTTTCGGAGATTAACTATTGTTGTAGCTCCATCACCTTCGAAGATTCCGAAGAATTTTTATTCCGAAAAGGAGATTCCCCAATGGGTTTTTATTGGATTTTAGAAGGAAGTGTAAGTTTTGAATTAAAACCAGATCTTCAAAGTATAATCAGTGCAGGTAGTTTTGTAGGAATGGATAATTTTGCCTCTGGGCAAAGCCATAACTTTGATATTAAGACTCTTGGGGAAAATGTGATTACTTTATTTATTGACAGGCGATGCTACAACAATGTCTTCTTAAAGCGCCATGATTTATCAGGATTCATGCTTCAAAAACACTTAAATCAACTTATTGAAATAAAGAACAGTTTAAGTAGTGATGCTGTTGCCTGAATTATAGTATTTTCACGCCTTCGTAAGAATTGTTGATCCATGACCGATACAGAAGTTTGTATTGTAGGTGCTGGTCCTGCTGGGGCTTCACTTTCCCTTTTTTTAAGCAATAAAAAAATCCCACATGTTTTATTGGATAAAGCAGTGTTTCCCCGTGATAAAATTTGCGGAGATGGGATTACAGTGGATGTGATGAACACCCTGAAACGAATGGGAAATGGAATGTTGGAAGATTTTATTGAGCATTCTGAAATGGACCCTTGTTGGGGTTTTGCTTTTCATTCGCCAACGGGAAAACAAATTCGTTACGATTTTAAAGATGCCGGGTTTCCATATGCTCCCTTTTTTACAGCTAAGCGATTGGAACTCGATAATTACCTGGTCTCAAAACTAAATCATCAATACTGTACTTTCCTTTCTCAATCTGCTGTTACGGGTATAAATCGCCAAGAAAATAAGGTGGATGTTACGTATAAAAATAAGGAAGGGGAGACTACAATTTCTTGTAAAATAATAATTGGAGCCGAAGGTGAAAAACCAATTGTTACTCGACTTTTAGGTTTAGATCACTTTAGGGAAAAGGAAAATTTAATTGGGGCCCTAAGAGTATATTATAAAGGTGTAAAAGGTTTTCATGAAAATAGGCACCTTGAATTTTTCTACGATAAAAAATTGCTTCCAGGATATTTTTGGGCTTTCCCATTACCCAATGGTGAAGCGAATGTAGGTTTGGGGATGACAAGCACAGCCATTTCGGCCAAAAAGGCAAACCTAAAAAATATGCTTGCGGATATTATTGAAAACCACCCCGTAGTAAGCGAAATGTTTGCAGATGCGGAACCTCTGGAAAAGAATCGGGGCTGGGGCCTTCCAACGGCTACCCCAAACCGATTAATTGCTGGTGAAAGATATGCTCTTATTGGAGATGCTGCAGGAATGATTGAGCCTTTTACAGGAAAAGGAATCGGTCCAGGAATGGTGAGCGGAAGATTGGCTGCAGATCATATCGAAACAGCCTTACAAAATGGAGATTATAATTTAATGCCCTACCATCATCATATTTATAAATACTATAAGTCTGAAATCAAAGTAGGATACGGCCTTCAAAAAACGCTTAAATACCCTTTTGTCCTTAATAATGTTATTAGCCTAGCCAATTTAGGAGCCTTTAAAAACTGGTCTCATGCTACAATGGTAAAAAGTTGGAAGCAGTGGATGTAAATTTTTATCCTTGATTTACAGTTGGTTAGATATTTTTTTTAATTAATCTGTAATTTCTTGGGCTTAGATTCTACTTATAGGGCATAACTAAAAATCAAAATAAGATGAAACGATTAATTGCCTTTTTAACCTTAGTACTAGTTTTTACAATTCCAGCCCTTGCTCAAGAAAATTCCTTGCTTTGGAAAGTGAGCAGTCCTGATGGAAAAACTACCTCCTATCTTTTTGGAACCTACCACATTTTAGGATCTGATTATTTAAACGATCATAAAAAAGTAAAAGACGCTTATTTGGCCTCTAAATCTGTAGTGATAGAAACGGAAATTGACTCCTCTAAAATGATGGCGGTTGCCATGAAGGGAATGATGCTAGGGAAATCTCTTGAAAAGTTGATGGACAGCGCAGATTATGCCTTGGTAAAAAGTGAATTAGAACCTTCTTTAGGGATGGATTTGTCTCAGTTGGACCAATTTAAACCCATTTTTGTTTCCATTTTGTATTCCATGACCTTGGCTCAGAAATATACACCCAAGGAAATGACTTATGAAGGAATGCCAATAGATCAATATTTTGCTTACAATGGAAGGAAACTGAAAAAACAGATAAATTCTTTAGAAACTCCTTTGGAGCAAGCTGAAATTTTATTTAACAGTCAGACGATTGAAGAGCAGATAGAAGACTTGGTGGAATTGGCAAAAGATAAGGATGAGGTTGTAGCTATGACCAAAATGGTGATTCAATCTTATATTGATGAAGATCTTAAAACCATGTATGAGGAGTCCCAAAAAATGGAGGAAGCTTCCGGAGATTTGGAAGTTTTATTGGATGATAGAAATACACGTTGGATTGGGATTTTAAATCCAATTTTAAAAGAGGGACAAGCTTTTATTGCGGTTGGTGCGCTACACCTTCCTGGAAAAAAGGGCCTTCTCGAATTATTAAAAAAAGAAGGCTATACACTTAGCCCTGTCCTTTAAAAACAAAATTAAGGATGAGCCAAGATCAGGAAAAGCGATTTCTGAAATTGATTGATGAAAATGTTGGGATTATCTTTAAGGTAATCCGCATTTACTCCAATTCAATGGCAGATGAAAAGGATCTAAAACAAGAGATTCTATATCAGGCCTGGCAATCTTTCCCACGGTATAAAGGAGATAGCAAATTCTCTACCTGGCTTTACAAAGTAGCTTTGAATACAGCCCTTACTCATGTAAAAAAAGAGACAAGGAATAAAGAAAATCAAAGTGGTATTGTTGAGGAATATACCGAAGTAGGAAACGAAAGCAAGGAGCTACTTATAAAGTTGATTCGAAACTTTAAAGACATCGAAAAGCTAGTGATAATGCTTCATTTGGATGGATATTCCAATGAAGAAATTTCGAACATCTCAGGTTTGAAACTCAATCATGTAGCTGTAATGATTTATAGAATAAAAGAAAAATTAGCTGAAAAGCTCAAAAATAAAAAGGTATGAAACTAGAAGATACCTGGAAAAGTTTAACTACTGAAAACCACGCCATAGATCATAGCGAAGTTTTAGAGTCCATGAAAAGCAAAAAGCTCGATGTGATGGCAAAACTTCAGAAAAAGTTAGTGGCCAAATTGATGTTCGCCATCAGTTTTACCCTAGGATATAGCGTCCTTCTCTATTTTGTAAAAGATAGCATCGTCGTTGTTTTATTTGCAATAATCATCGCCGCTCACCTTTTGGCCATTGCTTATTTCATAAAAGAATACAAGGAAATGCAAAAGCTATTGCCAATGGATGGAAATATACTAGAGACTTTAAAGGAATTCCAAAGAAGGATTTTAAAGGTTTTGAAAAGTGAGGAAACAGGAGGTTTAATCCTTTACCCAGTAGCCGTTTCGGCTGGTTTCTTTTTCGCATTACTGTCCGATAGATCCTTCAATGAGGTAATGGTAGACCGATGGATTTGGCTGATTTGGATTGCTGTAATGGTGGGATTTACACCTGTAGGACATTGGATGGCAAAGCGAATGAATAACATGGCTTTTGGAAAACAACTTAAGCACCTACAAGATATGATTGATGAAATTGAAATTGACAAGCAAAACTAAATTCCCATGAAATTCATTTTAGCATTTATTGGGATGGCATCATTAGCCGCAGGGATAGTTGGAGTTTTATCTGGAAAAAATGACTTTTTGGAAAATATCTCAAGTAATTTAATGCCATTAATCCTAGCTGCCATTTTCCTAAGAGCTGCCCTTTTTATGAAAAGTGATGGCAAAAAAAATTGTAATTCTTCAAATGTAAGCCAGCGGATATAGTAGATTTTAAATACCTTTTAAGTTTGAAATCTAATTCAATTAATATGCGTTCAGAATCGGTAAAGTTTTTAAATAAGGAAGGAGATCAGCTAAAGGGGAAAATGGAATTACCCCTAAATGGAAAAGCGCAAAACTTCGCCATTTTTGCCCATTGTTTTACTTGTAGCAAAGACCTAAAAGCGGTGAGAAATATTACTCTGGCCCTAGCTCAAAAAGGCATTGGTGTTTTACGTTTTGATTTTACAGGTTTAGGTCAATCCGAAGGGGAATTTGAGGATACTAACTTTTCTTCGAATGTAAATGATATTGCAGCAGCCGCTAAGTTTTTGGAAGACAATTACAAAGCCCCAAGCTTATTAATTGGACATTCTTTTGGCGGAACTGCCGTTCTTATGGCCGGTAGTAAATTGGATTCTGTTAAAGCAATTGCCACGATTGGCTCACCTTGCGACCCTGGGCATGTATTGCATTTATTGGGGAATGATATCGATGAAATTAAAAAGGAAGGAAAAGCAACTGTAAATCTTGCCGGAAGGGATTTTAAAATAAAAAGCCATTTTATAGAAGATCTCCAAAACCAAGGAATGTCTAAAATCTTATCTGAGATGAGAGGCAAGGCCCTTTTGGTAATGCATTCTCCTCAAGATGATACGGTTGGAGTTCAAAATGCTCAAGACATTTACCTTTCTGCACATCACCCAAAAAGCTTTATTTCCTTGGATGGAGCGGATCATTTACTAAGCAGAAGTAAGGATTCAGTTTATGTTGGCTCTGTAATCGCGGGCTGGGTGGAGCGTTACCTTCCTTCTGAAGAAAAAAAGAAATTAAGAAGCAAATCTCAGGTGGTGGCCCGTTTGGATGAAGGTCCTTTTTTGACCGAAATTAGGGCTGGGTCTCATCCAATTTTGGCTGATGAACCAGAAGAAGTAGGTGGTAGCGATTTAGGTCCCTCCCCCTATGAATTGCTAAGTTCTGGATTGGCGGCTTGTACCGTTATGACCATCAAAATGTATGTGAGCCGAAAAGAATGGCCCATGGATGAAGTAAAGGTTCATGTAAATTATGATAATAGCTATTTGGAAGATTGTGAAAATTGTGAACTCGCCGATCGAAAAATTGGAAAATTTCAAAGGCTGATAGAAGTGAAAGGAGATCTTGATGACAAGCAAAAGAAAAGAATTTTGGCCATTGCCAATAAATGCCCAGTTCATAAAACTTTGGAACAAGGGGTAACTATTGAAACACAACTTTTGTAAGGAAGATTTAAGCATTTTAAACCTGCCAAAATTTTATAGTTTTAGTGGCAATCCCTTTTGTATTTTTGCAAGAATGGAATCCAATAGACTTAAAAAAGTTACTGCTCAATTGCAACAGGATCTCGCTGTTGTATTAAGAGAAATCGCCCAAGCAAAATTTGCTGGAACCTTGATCACCGTTTCGAATGTAAAGATTAGTCACGACCTTGGTTTTGCAAGAATTCATCTAAGTATTTTCCCAACGGCAAATGCAAAGGACGTAATGCTGTTTGTGCAGTCTGAAAAAAGTTTAATTAAAGATAAAGTAGTTCGAAAATTAAAAGGTCAGTTGAGAATTATGCCCGATCTTCAATTTTTCCTAGACGATTCTCAGGATTATAATGATGAAATCGATCGACTTTTAAAAGGAGAAGGAGAGTCTCCTATTTCTTGAATTTTACCAATTATATAGCGAAACGGTATTTTTTCTCTAAGAAATCCAGCAATACTGTAAATATTATTACCGCCATTTCCATGTCTGGAATTCTGGTGGGAACAGCAGCTTTAATAATTGTCTTAAGCGTTTTTAATGGTTTAGAAGGTTTGGTAAAAGGTTTCTATCAATCTTTTGATCCAGATATAAAGGCCAGTCTTGTTAAGGGGAAATATTATGTGATAAGTCAGGAGGAATTAGATAAAATTAGAGGTGTTTCAGGAGTAGAATCTGTTGCTGAGGTGCTTGAAGAAAGGGTTTTATTTACTTTTCGTGATAAAGAGCATATTGCCACTTTAAAAGGAGTTTCTTCCAATTTCAATGAGGTTTCTAAGGTTCAAGAAAAGATTGTTTCTGGAGATTATTTTAATGAAGATTCGAAATTACCAAGAACGGTAATCGGTGCTGGTGTATCCTATTATTTGGGTTATGGCCACAATGATTTTGAATCAGGAATTTCGGTTTTTGTGCCCAAAAAACAAACGGGGACAGATTTTAGAACCGCTTTTGCTACTAAAACCTTTTACCCCTCAGGAATATTTAGCGTAGAGCCCGAATTTGACAAGAAATTTGCCATTGCCCCCATTCATTTTGTTAGGGAGTTATTAGGTAGGGAGAAGGTAATCTCCGCTTTGGAAATTCATTTAGGGGAAGAGGCAAAAGAATCTAAAATCAAAAAAGAACTTAAAGAAATATTAGGAGATCGTTTTGAAGTTCAGAATAGAGATGAGCAACAGGAGGTTTTGTTTAAAGTAATGAAGAGTGAGAACTTTTTTACTTTTTTGGTTTTTGCTCTAATCTTGGGCATTTCTACTTTCACTATTATGGGAAGCCTAACGATGCTTATGATTGATAAAAAGGAAAACCTTGCTACACTCTGGGCTATGGGCACGGATATAAAAACCCTACAAAATATCTTTTTTAAAGAGGGAATGATCATAGGATTAGTAGGTGCTTTTTTAGGACTAGCCCTTGGGGTATTATTGATTTGGTTGCAATCTACCTTTGGTTTAATATCCTTAGCCCCAGGTTATGCTTTAGAATCTTATCCAGTAGAATTAAGGTTTAAAGATTTGCTTACCGTCTCCTTTACAGTAGTTGTACTTTGTAGTTTGGCATCCTGGTTAACCTCAAAAAGGCTATCCTTGAAATTAATAAAATCCACGCTCTAATAAAGGTTTGATAATGGCGTTTCCATTTACATTCCCCAAATTTTTTTGCTTATCAATTTTCGATTAATCCTATTTGTTCTCTTTCTATTTTCCCTTTCTTTAAAAGGACAGTACACCCCTGCGAAATATTTTCAGGAAGGTAGATTTGAATTAAGAGAGAAAAATTACATCAAAGCCATTGAAAAATTAAGCGCAGCAATTGCTTTTGAACCCAGGTTGTACGACGCTTATTTTTATAGGGCCATTGCCAAATTGGAACTCAAAGATTTTGGAGGTGCTGAGGATGATTTATCCGCGGCAATTTATTTTTATCCCTATGATTTTCGCTATTTCTTATATAGAGGAATGATTCGCAGCCAGACTTTTAATTTTAGAGGAGCCTTATGGGATTATGAAAAAGCTTTGGATATCGACAGTAATGTAGCAGAAGTGTATTTGAACAGGGCAATTGTAAATCTTTCCTTGCGCAAATTCAAGGAAGTTTTAAAAGATTGCAGAAGTGCAGAAAGATTAAGGTTGAAGGGTAAGGACCTCTATTTGGTTCGAGGATCTGCTTATAAGGAAATGGAAAAATACCATGAGTCCATCAAAGACTTTGATCAAATTATTAAACTGGATAGCAGCTTTGTGGATGCTTGGGTAAATAGGGGTTTATCTTATTTGGCATTGGAAACAATGGATTCTGCTTTTGCGGATTTTGAAAAAGTAATTGAGCTGGATTCCTTAAACCCTATTGGTTATTTTTATTTGGGGAATTGGTATTTACAAAATGAGAAAAATGAAATGGCCATTGCTAATTTTAATTATTCTATTGAGCTTTCCACAAAAAATTCGGCAGTTTATTTTAATAGGGCTATTGCCTATGCCCGATTGGAGAACCGAAATGCAGCCATTGAAGATTTTGATAATGTATTAAAGATCAGCCCGAAAAATATAACAGCACTTTACAATAGGGCTGGGGTAAAATTTGAAAAAGGGGATTTGAAGGGGGCATATAAAGATTATTCAAAAGCCATAGAATTATACCCAAAATATGCCGATGCCTATTATAATAGATCCATGGTAAATGCAAACCTTGGTAACAAGGAAGAATCAGAATTGGATAAGAAAAAGGCAAATTACCTGCAGCAAACGGGGCAAAGTTTTAGTAAAAAAGCTGGGCTATATGAAACTGGGAAATTATTGAAGTTGACCGAATTTAAAAATGAATTTCACAATCGGAAAGGGGAAGAGGGTGCTCAAGCTTATAGGGTAGTTGATATTGAGTTTTTTCCCATTTTCATTTTGCATTTAGATGGATTAGAGGCTCAAAAATATTTTGCTTTTGAATTTTCGGAGAAGGGAAAACAAACCGAGTTGAAATTAATTCTTCAAAACGACTCCCTAGATTCTCCTGTTGCTTCTTTGGAAATTAAAAAGATCGATTCTTTATTAAAAACAGATCCTACTAATTACAGGCATTATTTGGAAAAGGGTATTTGGCAAGTACACAGTTCTTCATTGCATGATGCAATTGAAAATTTTGATAAGGCTTTAATTCTTTCACCAAATAATTTTAGAGTGCTTTTTGCAAGGGCAAATACGAGGTTGCAATTGGCCAGACAAATGCACAGTCTTTTACCGCAAGAGGGTTTTTTATCCTATGATGATGGTCCAAAAGTGGAAAAGGAAGATTTGAACGTTCTTCATAAATTAATTATTGAAGATTACAGGAGTATCTTAATGCAGTACCCAAATTTTAATTTTGTGTGGCATAATATCGCTTATGCAAAGGCTTTACACAAAGATTATAAAGAAGCCCTGGAAGCCACCACCAATTGTTTGAGGATTGATAATTCCCTAGCAGAAACCTTTTTTAATAGAGGCTTATTAAGAATACTTTTTTTAGAAGATGAAAACGGTTGTAGTGATTTAAGCACTGCTGGGGAATTGGGGATTTCCAAGTCCTATAGTTTGATCAAAGAAAAGTGCAATTAAAATTCTACACTCATAAATTGCTCTTCAATTTCGTTTAAAATTTCAAAAATCAATTCAGATTCATCCGTGGTAACCAAGCGGGTTCTGTATTCTTTAAAATGGGGAATGCCCTTAAAATAATTGGTATAATGCCTACGGGTTTCAAAAACCCCTAGTTTTGGACCTTTCCATTCAATGGCCATTTCCAAATGCCTTCTGCAAGCATTTAGCCTATCCATTAAACTCGGCTTATCTAAATGTTCGCCTGTATTTAAAAAGTGTTTTATTTCATTAAATATCCAAGGATAACCAATACTGGCTCTACCAATCATTATCCCGTCAACTCCATAGCGATTCTTTTTTTCTAGGGCTGTTTCTGGGCTATCAACATCACCATTCCCAAAAACGGGAATTTTTATTCTAGGGTTGTTTTTTACATCAGCGATAAGCGACCAATCGGCCTCGCCTTTATACATTTGCTTGCGCGTTCTCCCATGGATGGAAATGGCTTCAATGCCCACATCCTGAAGTCTTTCAGCAACCTCCACAATGTATTTGGTGTTTTCATCCCAGCCCAACCTAGTTTTTACGGTAACGGGTTTGTTTACCGCTTTTACAATTTCCGAAGTCATGGAAACCATCTTAGGAATATCTTGTAAAATTCCAGCTCCGGCACCTTTACAGGCTACATTTTTTACAGGGCAGCCGTAATTAATATCAATAATATCTGGGTTTGCCCTTTCCGTTACCTCTGCGGCTGTGCGCATGGAATCAATATCATTCCCAAAAATTTGAATGCCAATGGGTCTTTCGTATTCAAAAATATCAAGCTTTTGTACACTTTTAGCGGCATCGCGAATTAGTCCTTCAGAAGAAATAAATTCAGTGTACATCACATCCGCGCCGTTTTCTTTGCATAGGGCTCTAAATGGAGGATCACTAACATCTTCCATTGGGGCCAAAAGCAAAGGAAATTCTCCTACTTCAATATCTCCAATTCGTACCAACTATAATCTTATTTTTGCACAAGCTTTTTCGCTCAATGAAGGGGCAAAATTACTAAATAGATTTAATGAAAGGAAGTTTAATAGGGTCTAGCCCATGGTATAAGCTATTTATTGTTTTTGTATTGGTAATTGTAAGCACCTTTGTAAGCCTTTTAGTAGGTACTTTAAGCATTCCACTGTTCTTTGATATTTCCTTTTCCGGACTAATGGATTACGTTCAAAGCCCCGAGCTTTATGAACGTGTAGACATTGTTCTTTACCTCCAGGGACTAACAACCATCGGTACTTTTGTACTCCCAGCTTTGGTGGCGGTTTACCTAATTTCACCCTTCTCTTCAGATTATTTGGGACTTAGCAGCTTTCCAAAAAAAGCGGGAATTATTGTTGGCTTATTAGTGGTTCTTACCCTTAGCGGGACGGTAATTTCAGATTCATTATACAGACTTTCCTTGGCTATCCCTTTTCCAGAATCCATGCTGGGGTTAAAGGAATATTTGGATAGTGCCCAAGTGGCAATGGAAGAACAAATGGGGCGATTTCTGGATATGAACGGGCCTTTTGACTTTATTACGGTTCTAATTATAATGGCCGTTTTGCCTGCGGTTTGTGAAGAAACGTTGTTCAGAGGTGTAATTCAGCCTCTTTTTATTAGAGCTTTTAAAAGCAGTTGGGCTGGGATTGTGGTTAGCTCCATAATTTTTGGAATATTACATCAGCAGTTTTATTCTTTTCTATCCATTTTTGCGCTTTCTGTTGTTCTAGGATATTTAAAATATTGGACAAAATCCCTCTGGGTTTCAATGATTATGCACTTCTTTAATAATGCCAGCATAGTGGTGGCTATTTATTTTTTCGATGTTTCAATGGAGGATATTAATGGGAGTACCGATGCCTTCAGTTTAAACTATTTCCTTGTTGGAAGTCTACTTTTTGGACTCAGTTTATATGCTATGAACAGGCTTTCCAAAGAAAAACGAAGAGACCTAGTTTGAGGCTAGGTTCATCGTTTCTGCTTCTGAAATATGCATGGGGTAGGAATTTGAAATTTCCCGTTTTTGTTCTTTGTTGAGATCCACAAAGGCTTTAGAATATTTTATTACCGCAAGATTATTTCTCAGACTATTGTAAGCCGCCGTCAATTCGTTTTGCACGGCTACATAGGTTTTATAAGATGTACTTCTATCGTTTTGTAGTGAGATAACCGCTTTCGAAGGGTGATCTGAGGAGCTAATTTTTTGAGAACCTTTGCAGTAGCTACATTGAGCCTTCCCATTATTATCGATAAACCCCATGGCCCTTTCTTTTAGTTCCGAAATGCCTAGATATTCGTCATTCACCAAAATACGATCTGAGGAGTTCACCAATACAGTTAAAATGTTCTTTTGAGAGATGGTGGCTGCTGAGGCCTTTTCCGTAGAAGGAAGTTTTCGTTGGATGCCAATATCCTTATTCATGGTGGTGGCAACTAGGAAAAAAACAAGGAGAAGGAAGGCGATGTCTGCCATGGAGCCGGCGTTTAATTCCGGACGAAGTCTTTTTATTTTCATGCTGTTTTCTATTTGGTGAATAATGGAAAACAGAGCAAAGACCATTCCGTAGAGCCAGATAATGAGGCATAAAAAAAGGGCACCCAAGGCACCCTTTTTTGGAGATATATAAAATAGCACTTTCTAATTTTTCTCCATAAATCAAACCTTTCGGTAGATTTATTTATCTATCATAAACTTCACCCTTACGAGTGGAGTAATTAATTTTCAATGCTTCTGCTTTACGAAGCTCTTGTTTAATATCTGAAATTAAACCCATTTTCACTTCTTCATCAGCTTTTATGGACACCGTCATTTGGTTTTGTTCCTCTTCACTGATTTCATCACGCTCGGCGAAAACAAATTCCTTTATGTCTTTTAAACTGGCAAAGGCATCATTCAATTGAATTTTTGGTTCGCTTCCGTAAGTAGTAAGTAAGCTCTTTTTTGGCTTCCCAACGTAGATATAGGTTACCAAGTTTTTCTTTTCCAACTTTTTAATTTCAGTTGCAAAAGGTTTCTCATTCTTAACCAAAAGTGTAACCTCTCTCATTACGGTAGTTACCATAAAGAAAAATAAGAGCATAAAAACGATATCTGGCAAAGAGGCCGTGGATATGGCGGGAGTACCGCCTCCGGATTTCTTTTTAAATTTTGACATATTCTATCCTCCTAAATTTACTGGTTCTGCTTCAGAAATCACTTGTGGATATAATCCTTTGATTTCCTTTATTTCCTCCTCATCGGTAAGATCGGCATAAGCTTTTCCAAACCTTTTTTGGGATTCACGCTCGCGTAATTCATTATAAGCTGCGGCCAATTCATTTTGTACAGCGATGTACAGTTTGTAAGATGTACCTCTATCATTTTGTAGGGATACAATAGCCTTTTTAGGATTATCTGAAGAAGATGGGCTTCTTGATCCTTCACAATAATCGCAACTTAAATCTCCATTGTTATCAAGGAATTCAAGTGCGGCAGCTCTTAATTCTGTAATATCCATATAATTATCCTCCACCAAAAGACCGTCATTTGAATTTACCAAAACGGTAAAAAGGTTCTTCTCTTTAATCGGTGGTGGTGGATCAGTTTCAATATCGGGCTCGTATGGTGGCAGCTTTCGGTTAATACCCGAATCTACATCCATAGTGGTGGTTACAAGGAAAAAGATTAACAATAGGAAGGCTATATCAGCCATAGATCCTGCGTTAATTTCCGGAACCGCCCTTTTTCCTTTTGCCATAGTTATCTATTAAATATTTTTGTTACTTCCACATACACGATACTCAATATAGTGGCACCCGCCAACATATAAAAGGCTATAAGTCCAGTTCCTACATTTTCGGAGGTTTCAAAAGTAGATTCTTCACCCTCCACAATATATAAGCTATGATCTGAACCATCAGCAAGCAAGTAGGAGATTCCAAAAACTGAAACCAATGCTCCTGCACCAATTAAAGCCAATTTTGCTTTTTTGGGATCTTTAAAAACTCCAAAAACAGAAAGTATTAGGGCAATTGCCGCAGTGGCAAAGAGTACTATATAACTTTCGTATAAATAAGGGTTAATAAGAGAATCTTGTAAAGCTTCCGAATCCTCGATAGCTTGATCCCCATTTACCATTACGATAATTTGGAGTATTGCGGCAACAATCATTATGACAAATGCCACAATTTTTACAATTGTGTTTGTCTTCATAATTATTTGTTGTTGTATTTCACTAATAGGTCAACTAAAGAGATAGAAGCATCTTCCATTGAGTTGGTGATACTGTCTACTTTGGCAATAATATAGTTGTAAAAAATTTGAAGGATCATTGCTACGATCAAACCGAATACGGTTGTTAAAAGTGCAACTTTAATACCTCCAGCTACCAATGAAGGAGAAATATCTCCTGCAGCTTCAATAGCGTCAAAGGCACCAATCATACCGATTACCGTTCCCATAAAACCAAGCATTGGAGCTAGTGCGATAAACAAAGAGATCCAAGAGATATTGCGCTCTAATAATCCCAATTGAACGGAACCGTAAGAAATAATTGATTTCTCAACCATGTCAATCCCTTCGTCCATTCTACTAAGACCTTGATAAAAGATACTGGCAACAGGTCCTTTTGTATTTCTACAAACTTCTTTAGCAGCTTCTACACCACCAGACTGAAGAGCACTTTCGATTTCGTCAATAAGTTTGTTTGTATTTGGAGATGCCATATTAAGGTAAATGATACGCTCAATACATAGGGCTAAACCTAAAATTAATGCGATCAATACAACGCCCATAAAACCAGGACCCCCTTGAATAAACTTCTCTTTTAAAATTTGGTGGAAGGTTTTATCCTCTTCAGGAGCTTCCTCTAATGTTTTTTCTTCGGCTGCTTTTGCTTCCTCTTCAGCTTTTTTATCAGCTTCAGCTTTTGCGGCCTTTACGCTGTCAGCGGCTGCTTGCTGAGAAGAATCCAATTCTACAACAGAATCGGTTGGATCATCTTGTGCTACTAAATTAACAGTCCCAAAGGCTACAAAGCATATTACAGCCAGGATAGAAAGTGCTTTTTTCATTACTTGCTTATTTGTTATAAATTTTTTGTGAAAATATAAAACTCGAGCACAAAGCTAAAGTTTTATCTCAATCTTTTTTAGTCTACATAAGGGAAACCTTGTTTTTTTCTAAAAAAAATTCATTTTGGTCACACTAAAGTAGAGTGAAAAAGCTTGTTTGGTTGCCCAATCCTTAATAAGAATCATTTATTCATTTGTAGACCAAAGGTTTTTATTACTTTTGCCAACCCTAAATCACGGAGAGGTGTCCGAGTGGCTTAAGGAGCACGCTTGGAAAGCGTGTGTGCGGGCAACCGCACCGAGGGTTCGAATCCCTCTCTCTCCGCAAGAAAAAATCCCTGTCATTAATTTGATTGGGATTTTTTTTGGCCCATATACAAGGAAAAAAAATTCAAAGCCAGGGCTATAAATTTACGACTAAGAGCCAGGCAAAACTGCAAGCGGAGAAAATTACAACCCGAAATCACGAAATGGTGGCCTGTGGCACTCGAAGCAGTGGCCTGAGGTACTCGAAGCGGTGGCCTGAGGCACTCGAAGCGGTGGCCTGAGGTACTCGAAGGCCAAACATTAAAATAAATCTTCCATTTTCCCAAACAAGCGATTATATTTGCTGTCACAATTTTATCGTCTAAAAAATCCAATTTTCATGAAATACAATCGCATCCTTTTAAAACTAAGTGGTGAAGCTTTAATGGGGAAACAACAATATGGTATCGACGGGGATAGACTTAAAGAATATGCCGAAGAAATAAAAACCGTTGTGGATGAAGGTTTGGAATTGGCTGTTGTAATTGGTGGCGGAAACATTTTTAGAGGTTTAAGTGCTTCTAGCACGGGCATGGACAGAGTTCAAGGTGATCATATGGGAATGTTGGCCACGGTGATAAATGGATTGGCTTTACAATCTGCACTGGAGAATGAAGGGATAAAAACCCGACTGATGAGCGCCATTGAAATGGACAAGGTTGCAGAACCTTTTATTAGAAGAAGAGCTGTTCGTCACCTTGAAAAAGGTCGAGTTGTGATTTTTGGTGGAGGAACAGGTAATCCCTATTTTACTACAGATACCGCTGCGACATTAAGAGCAATTGAAATTAATGCTGATGTTATTTTAAAGGGAACAAGAGTAGATGGGATCTATACTTCGGATCCAGAAAAAGATAATGATGCTACCAAATATGAAACTCTTTCTTTTAAGGAGGTTTATGAAAAAGACCTGAATGTAATGGATATGACTGCCTTTACATTGAGTAAAGAAAATGAATTGCCTATTTTAGTTTTTGATATGAATACTCCTGGTAATCTGAAGAAGATTATGTTCGGCGAAAATGTAGGAACCCTAGTTAAGGATTAAAGATTTATGGAAGAAATAGAAATGATCATTGATATGTCCAAAGAACAAATGGATAAATCAATTCAGAGATTGGAAAAAAACTTACTAAAAATTAGAGCCGGTAGAGCCAACCCAAGCATGTTGGATTCTATTAGAGTGGATTATTATGGATCTTCCACTCCTTTAAGTCAAGTTTCTAATATTAATACTCCTGATGCCAGAACGCTTTCAGTTCAGCCTTGGGAGAAGGGATTGATTCAAGAAATTGAAAAGTCTATCATTAATTCTGGCTTAGGACTTAATCCACAAAATAATGGGGATGTGGTTATTATTAATATTCCACCATTAACTGAGGAAAGAAGAAAAGGTCTGGTTAAGGACGCTAGAGCGGAAGGTGAAGAATCTAAAATTAGCATCCGTTCTGCTCGTAAAGATGCCAATGATGAGATTAAAGCTTTAGACGGAATTTCGGAAGATTTTATTAAAGATGCTGAAGCCCGTGTGCAAACGATGACGGATACCTATTCCAAAAAAGTGGATACCGTAATTGATAAAAAAGAAGTGGATATTTTAATGGTTTAATCCTTAGAATTTTTGCCAGCTATACAAACTACGAATTCCCCTTTTGGGGAATTTTTTTTGAAGTGTTCCGCCACTTCCTTCAAACTTCCTCTCACCGTTTCTTCAAACTTTTTGCTTATTTCTCTAGAAACCGAACATTTCCTTTCTTCTCCAAAATAATTTTGCAGCTCGTCCAAAGTTTTGGCTATTCTGTAAGGAGATTCGTAAAAAATAAGGGTTCTTGTTTCTTCAGCTAGAGCTTCGAGTTTGGTTTTCCTTCCTTTTTTAGGAGGTAGAAATCCTTCAAAACAAAAATTATGAGCGGCCAAACCCGAATTTACCAAAGCGGGAACAAATGCGGTTGCACCAGGTAATGTTTCAATGGATATATTATTTCGAATGGCTTCTCGCGAAAGCAAAAACCCAGGATCAGAAATTGCCGGGGTTCCCGCATCACTAATTAAGGCGATGATTCTACCACTTTGCAATTCCTTAATTATAGACTCCACAATTTTATGCTCATTGTGCATGTGGTAAGAGCGAAGTTGAGTGTCAATAGAAAAGTGATGCATTAATTTCCCACTGGTTCTAGTGTCTTCGGCTAAAACGATATCCGCTTCCTTTAAAATACGAATGGCCCTTAAGGTCATGTCTTCCAAATTTCCAATCGGTGTTGGTACTATAAATAATTTTCCAAGCATCAAATAAATTTCTCTTGATTCAAATTTTCACTAGGATCCCAAAAATAGTTTTCAAAGTCTTGAATCTGATTTTCCTTAACCAATATTCCTTCAGAAATTAATAAATCGGCCATAAGGTTTGTTCCCGAAAAATGATGTTTCCCGGTTAAAAGCCCTTTTCTATTTACAACTCTATGAGCCGGTACATCTAAATGTATATGAGAGCCATTCATAGCATAGCCCACCATTCGAGCGCTACGAGCTGCACCTAGAAATTTAGCGATAGCACCATAACTGGTCACCCTTCCATAAGGAATAAGTTTTGCCACTTCGTAAACCCTGTCGTAAAAACTAGTCATTCTTAAAACCAAATTTCAGGTAAGTTATGGCTTTACCTTTATTTCGAAATAGGTTTTCGTAATGTGTAATAACAGAGTGTAATAAATTGTCTTTGGAAACCAGTTGTTTGTCAATATCAAACCAAGCTTCATAAATTGGCAATTCCATCATCTGTAAAAGTCCAACGGTATAACCATGCAAAAATTCGCTGTCGGTTTTTAAATGCACCAAACCATCTTCTTTTAAAATGGATTTGTAACGGGCCAACATTTCTGGATGGGTAAGCCTGTGTTTTATCCTTTTATGTTTTATTTGAGGATCTGGAAAAGTGATCCATATTTCACTGATTTCATTTTCCCCAAAGCAGTCGTCTATTAATTCTATTTGGGTACGTAGAAAACCAGCATTGTCCATTTTTGCCTCATGAACTTCTGAGGCACCATACCAAATTCGAGATCCTTTTACGTCAATTCCAATAAAATTTTTCTCGGGAAACTTTTTGGCCATTGCCACTGTATATTCTCCCTTTCCACAACCCAATTCCAAAATAATTGGTTTCGAATTTTTAAAAAAATCCTTTCCCCAATTCCCCTTTAAAGGAAAATTATGAAGCACCTCATCCCTCGTGGGTTCAATAACATGCTCAAAATTTTGATTGTCTTCAAAACGAGCCAGCTTTTTTCTTGCCATTTGGCAAAAGTAAGCGATGGCTAAGAATCCACAATTTCGGATATTGCCTTTTCGTAATGGAAGGCAAAAAAAATATTTTATTCGGAGTTTTAAATTGGGGCTTGGGTCATGCTACTCGTTCCATTCCTGTAATCAACAATCTCTTGAAACTTGGCTACAGTCCAATAATTGCAAGCGATGGTGTGGCTTTGGATTATTTAAAAAAGGAATTTCCGGATTTAATTTTTGAGGAATTGCCCTCCTATCGAATTAGATATAAATTCGAAAATCTTCTTTTACAATCTCTTTATTTGGCACCCAAAATTTCTTCTGCCATACGAAAAGAACAAAAAGACCTTCAAATTTTAGTGAAAAAACACCGGGCTATTGCGGTTATTTCCGACAATCGTTTGGGTTTTTATTGCAAGGAAATTCCTTCTGCCTATATCAGTCATCAAAATAAAATTATCGCTGGTTTCCCCTTTTCCACGGCCAATTGGATCCACCATTATTTTATTAAAAAGTTTAATCAGTTTTGGATTCCAGATTTTGAAAAGCAACCGGGATTATCTGGAAAATTGGGACATTCAAAAAAGAGGCATCCTAAAACAAAATACATTGGTCCTTTATCCCGATTTTCTAAATATGCTTTTAGCCCGAAACAAAAAGTATATGATGTTTTGGTTTTACTAAGTGGACCAGAACCTCAAAGGAGCTTATTGGAAAAAATGCTTTTTGATCAGTTAAAACATTGGCAAGGGAAATTTCTAATTATTAGGGGTAAAGAAGGAGGTCTACCAGAAAAAAATGAAAATATTGAGATTAAAAACCTTGTGCTTTCACATGAATTACCAGATCTAATTCTCAAATCAAAAATGGTGATTAGCAGATCTGGCTACTCTTCTTTAATGGACTATTATTTTTTGAAAAACCAAGCCTTACTTATTCCAACACCTGGCCAAACAGAGCAAGTATATTTGGCTGAAAAATGTAAAAGTGAGGGAAGCTTTTATTCAGTTAATCAAGATAAGCTGGATTTGAAAAATGATTTGGTAAAGGCCAAGGAATACTCTGGGTTTCAAGAAGGAAATGAGGCTAAAAAAGACTTTTTACCCTCTGTTTTACTTGACTTTCTTCAGAGTGAAGGAAAAAGTTGATCCTAAATTTTCACTGCTTCTTACGCTAATCGATTGTTTATGTGCTTCAAGAATATGCTTCACAATGGATAAACCCAAACCCGTACCTCCTGCTTCTCGAGACCTGCTTTTATCTACTCTATAAAAACGTTCAAAAATCCTGGGAATATCTTCTTGAGGAATTCCCAAACCATTGTCCGACACTTCTATTAAAACGTTTTTATCCATATCGTAAAAACGTACTTCAACTTTTCCTTTTTCCTTGCCGTATTTAATGGCATTGATAATAAGATTTACAAAAACCTGTTCAATTTTTTGACGATCCCCCATTACCATTAAAGGGGAGTTGTATTCCCTTTGGAGCTTCAGTTTTATATCCCTTCTGCTGGCATTATCTTCCAGTTGATCGAAGCAATCTTCCACTAATCCAACAATATCAAAGTTGCCTATATTTAAAACCATAGTGCTCGTTTCCAGTTTGGAAATTGTTTCCATACTGTCAATGATATTGGTCATTCTTTCAACGGATTTATTGGCTCTTCTTAAATATTTATCTCTTATTTCTACATCCTCCGCTGCCCCTTCAATTAGGGTAAGTAAATAGCCTTGAATATTAAATATGGGGGTTTTTAATTCATGAAAAATATTTCCTACAAACTCGCGACGAAACAACTCTCTGGCTTTTAATTCTTTAATTTCATGTTCTTGATGCTCAGCCCATTCACTTACTTCCTTGGTAACTTCATCTAAATCTGTACTTCGTGCTATTTCCTCCTCATCCCAATCAGAACCTACCTTTAGGTCGTGGATGTTTTTATAAATGATTTTTACCTTGCTGTAAATAAATTGATTAACCGTGTATCCTACCAATAGAAAAACCACAACCATTGCCCAAACAGTTAGTATACCAACTTGTTCCCATTGGATAAAATCGGGTGCAAAAAAGCTAATGGCAATTCCGGTAACTAGTATTATGGCACCTAATAAGGCAGAAACGACTAAAGCTAATATTATGGGGCGGTCAAATTTCATTTTGTAAAAAAAGCTATTCGGCTTAAACTTCAAATTTATAGCCTACACCTTTCACGGTTTTGATATACTTTTCGCCAATTTTTTCTCTCAACTTGCGAATGTGCACATCAATGGTTCTTCCACCAACAACTACATCATTTCCCCAAATTTTGTCGAGGATTTCATTTCGATGAAAAACTTTTCCTGGTTGAGATGAAAGTAAAGTCAGTAATTCAAACTCTTTTCTTGGCAAATCCAGCTTTTTATCCTTGTAGCTTACTTGGTATTTATCTAGGTCAATTGTAATTTTTCCAAAATCTTGAATATTGGATTGAGCTTCCGAATGAGTAGAACCATGTCTGCGCAACAAAGCCTTTAACCTACTTACTAAAACTTTGGGTTTTATGGGTTTGGTAATATAGTCATCGGCCCCAGCATCAAAACCAGCAACCTGACTGTAATCTTCACCTCTGGCGGTAAGGAAAGCAATTAGAGTATTTTCCAAACCTGGTGAATTTCTGATTTGGTCACAGGTTTCAATTCCATCCATCCCTGGCATCATTACATCTAATAATATAAGGTGGGGAATTAGTTTTTTGGCTTGTTTCAAACCTTCCTCCCCATTGTTGGCCGTACTCACATCAAAGCCTTCTTTTTTTAGGTTATAGGATACAAATTCTAGGATATCTGGATCATCGTCTACCAGTAAAATTTTATAGTCACTATTTTTCATCATTTGCCTATTAGGATGGGTCAAAGGTATACATATTAGGAGGCGATACACCTGCTTAACAAATGTTTAATTTAGGCTTTCTAATGTTAAGCCCAGGTTAATTGACTGGGTTATATCAATAAACGACTTTGTTTTTTAACTGTCATGGCTAAATTAGATTCTCTCTAAAAATCAAAGGTTTACGTCGCGATTTAAAGATATTTATTTCAGGTGTTTATTGAATTCCTTACCTGAACTTAAGGTTAACATTCAAAGACATTGCTGCTTGGGATTTATTGAAAACGTGACTTTGACTTAATATCCTCTTAATACCCTAGCCACATCTTTGCACAAAATCATAAACACAAAGTTTCGTAATGAAAACTACTAAATTATTTTTGATGGGTGCTTTAGCACTAGCGATGTTTGCTTCCTGTGAAAAGGAAACTGAAATCAACAAAACAGGAGATTCGCAAAATGAGAACGAGCTAAAAGTTGGGCTTATTACAGCCAATGAAACTTGGACTGCAAATACTATTTATGAGTTGGCAGGAAGAGTAATTGTAAACGAAGGAGTAACCCTAACAATTGAGCCAGGTACTATAATTAAAGGTAGAACAGGAAATGGATCTTTAGCTTCTGCATTAATCATCTCCAGAGGTGCAAAATTAATGGCTGAAGGAACAGCAACTTCTCCAATTATTTTCACCTCCGTTTTGGATAATATTGCTGTGGGTGAAAAATTTGGAACTACACTTTCGAAAACAGATAATCAAAAATGGGGTGGATTAATTCTTTTAGGAAAAGCACCGATTTCTGCCGCAGATGGAGATGATGTTGCCTCCATTGAAGGTATTCCTGCAGATGATGCCTACGGCCTTTATGGGGGTAGTGATGCTGCCGATAATTCAGGTAGTCTTAAGTATGTATCTGTTCGTCATGGAGGGGCTCTAATAGGAAGCGGAAACGAAATAAATGGAATCACATTAGGTGCTGTAGGTACAGGAACCACAATAGATAATATTGAAGTTTTTGCCAATTTTGATGATGGTGTAGAATTCTTCGGTGGTACTGTAAACGTAACTAATGTTATTGTTTCTTATCAAGGTGATGATGCGATTGATATTGATCAGAATTATGCGGGAACCATTAACAATTTTGTAATTGTACAAGGTGGTTCTACAGATGAAGGTTTAGAAATTGATGGGCCAGAAGGAACTCTTTCCAATGGTTTGTTTACACTTTCCAATGGAACAGTTAAATCAGAAGATGGAAACGGAAGCGGTGCTGACCTTAAATCTAAAGCTCAGGGAACAATCAAAAATGTAATCTTTCAGGGCTATTCTGCAGGAAACAACATTAAGGTAAGATCCAGTTTCACGGATAATTGCACATCTCCTAAAGCCGACGCTTATACTTATTTAGTACATGCAAATCCAAGCTTAAAAATTGAAAATACTTCTTGGATAGGTTCGGTATTGGTTTATACCAAATCCGAAAATGAGAATGCTGCAGCTTGTCCGGTTCCTTCAAATTACGAAACAGAAGCAAATACAAGTGCGGTTTCTTCAACCGCCACCGGTGCCGATGAAGATGTCTTTTACTGGTCACTAGCTAGTCAAAAAGGATTGCTATAAATCTGATTCTACCAATAATTTTTTTTAAAAAGCTCTACTTCATGTAGAGCTTTTGTTGTTCCAAAAAACAAAATGATGATGTATACTAAGCTTAGCGTTTTAGTCCTATTTTTAATTTCAAGTTTTGCCATTGCCCAAAACGGAAATTTAAGAGGTACAGTTACAGATGGTGATGGAGCCGAACCAATGTTTGCCGCAAACGTGGTGCAAAAGGGAAGTATGAATGGTACAACAACAGATTTTGATGGAAACTATAGTCTGAGTATGCCAGCCGGTATTTATACAATTGAATTTTCATTTATCGGGTATACTACTTCTACCATTACCAATGTGGAAGTAAAGTCTGGCGAAACAAGCACTTTAAATTTTACTTTGATGCCTTCCTCTTCAACCCTGGGAGAAGTTACAATTACTGCAGTACAAGCTAAAAATACAGAGCTTGCCTTGCTTAACCTAAAGCGAAAATCTGCCAAAATACAGGACGGTATTTCAGCCCAATCTTTCAGAAAATCTGGAGATTCAGATTTAGGAGCTTCCATTAAAAGAGTTACTGGAGTTTCTATTGAAGGGGGGAAATTTGTTTACGTTAGAGGTCTTGGGGATCGATACACTAAAACAATCCTAAATGGAATGGCTATCCCTGGCTTGGATCCGGATCGTAATGCTGTGCAGATGGATATTTTTCCTACATCTGTTTTGGAAAATGTGGTGGTTTATAAAACCTTTTCGCCAGATTTATATGCAGATTTTACAGGAGGAATTGTAGATGTTCAAACTAAAAGTTTCCCAGTGGAAAAAACTACTGCCTTTTCTGTTGGATTGGGTTTTAATCCAAAAATGCATTTCAATGATCAATTTGTGAGCTATGAAGGCGGAGGAACAGATTTTTTGGGTTTTGATGACGGAACAAGAGCTTTGGGATTCGACAAATCGATTTCCATTCCTGATGAAGTTTTAAATGACCCTAAACTAGAAGAATTAACGAAGTCTTTTTCCAATACAATGACGGCGAAAAGAGCGACAAGCTTTTTAAACACCAGCTTTTCTTTTAATCATGGAAATCAAATAAACAAGGAAGATGTTACTTATGGATACAATGTGGTATTAAATTACAAAAACACCTATGAGTATTTTGAGAATATAAGCTTTGGGGAATATCGAAAAGATGAAAGTGATATTACAGTAAACAATTTAAGACCCGAATCTGTAAGACGAGGAGATTTAGGAACCAATGATGTTTTATGGAGTGCTTTGGTGTCTGGAGCATTTAAAAATGAAAATAATAGTTATGCTCTAACCTTGTTGCACACTCAAAATGGAATCCGTTCAACATCCGATCGTATTAATGAAAATTTTGAGCAAAATGTTTCCACTTTATTGGAAGACATTCTTACCTATACCGAAAGATCCATTAGCAATGCAACCCTTATTGGTAAACATGCACTTGGAGAGGATATAACTATTAATTGGACCAACTCTTTTTCATATTCCAGTATAAACGATCCAGATTTTAGGAAAACTTCACTTTCTATTGAAGGTTCGGATACTTTATTACGAGGAGGAGATGGAGCCATAATAAATAGATTTTTTAGAGACTTAACTGAAATTAACGAAAGCATGAAAGTTGATTTTACCATGCCTTACCCAAATTCTGAAAAGTCTAGCCTAAAAGCTGGAGCGGCCTATACCTATAAAACTAGAAACTTCGAAGTATTAAACTATAATTTTGATATTACAGATGATGTAAAAGCCAATGGAGTATCTGGAAACCCGGATGATTTCTTCAAAGATGAAAACATTTGGGATGCAAACAGTCAAAGCGGAACCTACCTTCGGGCAAATGCTCAAGAAAAGGCAAATGCCTTTGAGGCTTATCAAAATACAATGGCAGCCTATCTTATGGGGGAACTTCAATTGATGTTGAGGTTAAAAGCCGTTGTGGGAGCAAGAATGGAATACAATACAATGTTTTATACTGGACAAAACAATTTGGGAACTGTTGTTTATACTAATGAAAGGACCTTGGATAATGTAAATATTCTACCTTCCTTAAACTTGGTTTACGCCTTAAATGAAGATCAAAATTTGAGGTTCTCTTTTAACCAAACTTTGGCTCGACCTACATTTATGGAAAAGTCTATTGCTCAGATTTACGATCCTATTAGCGATAGAACAAGAATTGGGAACATCGATTTGGATCAAACCAATATTGATAATTTGGATTTAAGATGGGAATACTTTCTATCTCCATCCGAAGTAGTTTCGATTTCAGGGTTTTATAAAGTTTTTGATGGCCATATCGAATGGGTTTCTTTTGAGCAGGCTCCAGATCAGCTCACCCCTCGAAACCTCGGTCAGAGTAATGTGCTAGGTGCAGAATTTGAGTTTCGCAAAAACCTAGATTTCATCAATCCATTAACAAAGGGCTTTGTAGTAGGAGGGAATGTATCCATTGTAAAATCTTTTGTGGACAGCAAAACAAATATTATTTCAGTAGACCCATTAACAAATGAAGAAACTACAGAATATGAAAAAAGAGTTGAGGTGGCCAGAGAAGGAGAAGCTGTGGATCAATTCAGACCAATGGCTGGGCAATCCCCTTACCTAATAAATGGATTTTTGAATTACCAGAATGCAAACCATGGCGTAAATGCGAACCTTTCTTATAATGTGCAAGGCGAAAGTTTAAGTATTGTTGGTTCTGGTAATGTTCCGGATGTTTATGTGCGACCTTTTCACTCTTTAAATTTTAATATCATTAAATCATTTGGAAAGGACAATAAATATAGGATCACTTTTTCAGTTCAAAATATTATGGCTGATGAAAAAGAACAGTTTTATAAATCTTACGAAGCAAAAGAAGAATTTTTTTCAATTTTTAAACCAAGCCGATTGTTCGGATTAAAGTTCGGAATGAGTCTTTAATTTAGAATCTTGTTTAATGATTATTAGCCGATCTGATTTTTTTAGATCGGCTTTTTTTTGCACTAAACTTTGTTGAAAATTAATGGAATCTTGCCTCTAGCAATTGACAAAGCATTTAAAAATACAGCGTAGATACTAGTGATAATCTAGCTTTTGGAATTTAACTTTTGTTTAATGTGGATTGACCTCTCGAACCGTTTTGTTTGGTACTTTTGCAGAGTTAAAAAATCACTATAAATGAAAGCAAAGTTATTCCTTTTGTCAACGGTTTTTGCCACAATGATTACATTCAGTTTGTCGGCAACTGTTCACAATGTTGGTGTTGGTTCAAACCAATTTTCACCTTCAACTCTTACCATAACTGCAGGAGATACAGTTATGTGGACCAACAACAATGGTTTCCACAATGTAAATGGAAACACCAGTACACCTGCAAATGCAGCAAACCCAATGTCATTTGGTAATGGCTCAGCTTCTTCCGCTGCTTGGACTTATATGTTCAAGTTTACAATGGTAGGAACTTACAGTTACCAGTGCGATCCTCACGCAGGAATTGGAATGACTGGAACTATAATGGTAAATCCAGCACCTGTAACAGGAATTGTTAAACAAAGCTTTGAGGCAAGCGGCGACAACTGGAATTATACTATAAACCCAGCGGCTTATAATATGTCTAGCGATCTTTGGGATTCTGTAGCTTCCCTTTCTAGTATATCTGCAAGTGCGGGAACCAATTTCTGGGGAATGCGTGACTTGGATAATCCTAATGGAGGTGGATCTTTTGGTCATACTATGGATTTTGATGCAGCTAGCCTTGCTGGACTTTCCAATGCAAAATTGAAGTTTGATTATTATACAATAGGTTATGATTCTTCCGATTCTTTAGCCTACGTTGTTGAGTTTAACAACGGAACAGCTTGGGGAGCTTTAACAGAACTTTCTAAGGATACTCAAGCTTGGACTCCTGTTGAAATTGTTATTCCTGGAGGAAGTACACATGTAAGAGTAAGATTCTACGCTAAGCAAAATGGTGGGTCTGATTATGCTGCCATTGATAATATAAGATTAGATACAACTACAGCTGCACCAGTTGTGGCGGGTGATTATACTATTGGCTCAGTAACAACTAGTGATGCAGCAGGAATTGCCGATTCATTAAATGTTGAATGCCAACTTACAGGTGTTATTCACTCTATAGATTTTGATGGTAATGCAGGATATAGTTTTTATATGCTTGATGCCACGGGAGGTATTAACGTTTTTAGTTTTTCAGATGTAACAGCTTATACTTCACCTGCAATCGGAGATTCCATTAAAGTTTGGGGTACAATTGCCCAGTTTAATGGTCTTACCGAAATGGTTCCAGATAGTATTGTTCTTCGCGCCTCAGGAAACACACTTCCAAGCCCAACGGACGTATTTACCATGGACGAAAGTACGGAAGGAGAATATGTGAAATTAAATGGATTTAGAGTTATTGATCCATCCCAATGGCCTGCTTCAGGTTCTGCGAATGTTGCCATTACCAATGGAACAGATACAGTAACAATGAGAATTGATAGCGATACAGATATTGATGGTTCCCCAGTTCCTGTTGGATCTTTTAATGTTGTAGGAGCAGGTGGTCAGTTTGATAATTCCAATCCTTATACGGAAGGTTACCAAATTTTCCCAAGTAGTTTGGCTAGTATCACAATGGTTGGAGCTTCCAGTCTTCCACTTTATTCTATTGCCCAAGTAACTACCAACGATGTGAATGGTGTTGCAGATTCATTAAACGTGGATTGTGAAATTAGAGGAACTATTTTCTCTATTGATTTTGATGGAAATAATGGTTATAGCTTCTTTGTTGAAGATGCTACAGGTGGTGTAAATGTTTTCAGCTTTAATGATGTAAACAATTATACAAACCCTCAAATGGGAGATTCAATCCATATTTTTGGAAGCATTGGCCAGTTTAATGGTTTAACTCAAATGGGTCCAGATTCAATCGTATTATGGGGAAGCAACAGAATGATTTCTGCGCCGACCGTAGTTACAGCTTTGGATGAGACTACCGAAGCAGAATTGGTTCGTATTAATGGTGTTTCAATGGTAACTCCATCGCAATGGCCTTCTTCAGGTTCTAGCAATGTAGATCTTACAGATGGTACAAACACTTTTACCATGAGAATTGATAGTGATACGGATATTGATGGCTCAACTGCTCCAACAGGAATGTTTGATGTTATTGGTGCTGGTGGCCAATTTGATAATTCGAATCCTTATACAGATGGGTACCAAATTTTCCCAAGAAGCTTAAACGATATTATCGTTGCCGCTCCTACGGTTCCAACTGTGAACTTCCAAGTTGCGAGTGATGTAGTAATGGAAAGTGTAGGTACAGTTCAAATTAATGCCATCATTAACCCAACTTCCACAACTTTAGATTCCATTACTTTCCAAGCTTCAATTGGTTCTAATGTAACAGTTCCAGGAGATGGATTTATTACTCCACTTCCAAACCTAACTACAGGATTATTTAAAATTGAAGTTCCAGCTAATGAGGATACAGTTTCTTTTACAATTACTATTGTAGATGACGCTATAATTGAAGGGAACGAAACTCTTTTTGTTAGTGTTGTAGGTGTAACTTCTGGATTAAACCTAGGAACTTCTCTAGATTACCAAATAGTAGTTATGGACAATGATGCTCCTGTAACAGGAATTCCTTCCTACCAAATTGGTCAAGTAACTACTTCTGATGTTAATGGTTTATCGGATTCTTTAAATGTAGAATGTAAATTAACAGGAGTTATTTATTCTGATGATTTTGATGGTAATGCTGGATATAGTTTTTATATGGCAGATGCCACAGGAGGTATTAATGTTTTCAATTTTGCAGATATTGGTACCTACCAAGTACAAAGAGGTGATTTAGTAAGAGCCATAGGAACGATTGATCATTTTAGCGGATTAGCCGAAATGGTGATTGATTCTATAGTTGTTTTAGCTTCAAATCAAATTATCACACCTCCAACTCTGGTTACTACACTAAATGAAACTACAGAAGGAGAACACATTAGAATGAACAATATGAGCGTGGTTACACCTTCTCAGTGGCCGACTTCTGGTTCTTCAAACGTGGATATTACAGATGGTACAACCACATTTACTATGCGAATTGACGGTGATACAGACATCCCTGGAACTACACCACCTTCTGGACTATTTGACGTTATTGGAGCCGGTGCGCAGTTTGATGGTTCCAATCCCCATACAACCGGATATCAAATTTTCCCGTTAGACAGTATGAGCATTATTCCTCACGTGGCCACTAATCCTACTGTAAGTTTTGCAGGATCAGCACAAAGCAATTTGGAAAATGCGGGAACTGTAACAGTTACTTTACCAATTTCTCCAGCTCCGGCAGGTGCAGAAACGGTTAAAATTTATGTAAGTAACGGTGCAGGTGCTACAGCAGCAGATTATTCTACTACTCCGGCGGCTGTTACAGATACAATTACAATTAACCTTGCGGCAGGTGCTACTAGTGCAAGCTTTGATGTTGCCATAGTTGACGATGCAACTCAAGAAGCTGATGAGGATATTACCTTTACAGTTGCTGATGTTTCT
>CAKZNE010000329.1 GCA_937129395.1 uncultured Cryomorphaceae bacterium
TGAGGCTGCAAAAGTAGATAGATTAATTTTCCTAGAAAAAAATCAAGTGATGTTTATTTTGATGTATTGATTTTGCAAATAAGATCTGGTTTCCGCTACCTTTAATATTCAAAATCAAGAAAATGGATATTGTAAAAAAGTACAATCGTGAAGGTTTAAGTGTGATTTGGAAACCTGGTCTTTGCATACATTCTGAAAATTGTTTTAAGGGATTATCAATGGTCTTTAATCCAAAACAAAAACCTTGGATAAAAGTGGAAGCCGCTGAAATTGATGATATTCAGACGCAAATTGACAGATGTCCTTCAGGCGCTTTGACTTATGAAAATCAAAAAAACAATAATCAAAGAACTGATACGGACACTATGGATGTGCAGGTTTTTGAAAATGGACCCATAATGATCAATGGTCCAATTAGGATTTCACATAGTTCTGGGGAAATTGAAAAAATGGAAAAACCTACTGCTTTTTGCCGTTGTGGTTCTTCGGAAAACAAACCCTTTTGCGATGGGAGTCACAAAAAAGTTGATTTTAAAGGATAATGAAAAGGTTGTTTTGCTTATAAAAGATGAATCCCATCCTCTTCCAGACTGATCATTTTTTGTCGATATAAAGTACCAATTGCTTTTTTAAATGCCTTTTTGCTCATTTCCAAACGCCTTACAATTTCCTCTGGATCACTTTTATCGTTTAAATCTAAAAAACCCTCGTGTTTGCGAAGCAGCAATAAAATTTTATGAGCATTGGGTTCAACTTGGGCGTAGCCTTGTTTTTCCAAAATCACATCTACCTTATTATCCTCCCTTAGGGTTTTTACATAAGCCTCAGTTTTATCTCCAATTCTTAGGGTTTTAAAAATCTCATTTTTATAAATAAGGCCCAAGTATTTATTATTGATAATTACATTAAAACCCAAATCAGAAGGGTAGGCAACGATGATTTCTACTTTTTCACCTTCTTGTAATTCTATTTCTTCCTTTTCTACATAAGAAGTATAGCGCGAGGAAGCGGTCAATCGCCCAGTCATTTCATCCTCATACATATATACGATATACTTCTGGCCATCAACCATTCTTTTTTCCTGTTCTATAAAAGGAACCAAAAGATCTTTTTCCATTCCCCAATCCAAGAAGGCACCAAAATCTGAAACCTGTTTTACCCTTAGGTAGGCGAATGTGTTTACGGTAATTTTTGGGACTAGGGTAGTGGCAATCAGTCTTTCTTCAGAATCCAAATAGAGGAATACTTCTAATTCATCCCCAATGGATGTTCCCTCCGGTACCCATTTTTGGGGGAGTAATACGGATTCTTCTTTATCATCTTCCAAAAATAATCCAACGCTAGTTTCCCTAGCCACGACCAATTTATTATAATCTCCTAGTATCATATCTTTTGTTTATTCTGCCTCCTTCATGGAAAGTTGAATTCTTTTTCTGGCCAGATCCACTTCCATAACCTTCACCTTCACTGCTTGTTGCAATTGAACAACCTCATTAGGATCACTCACAAAGCGATTGGCCAATTGAGAAATATGTACAAGTCCATCTTGTTTAACTCCCAAATCCACGAAGGCCCCAAAATTAGTGATATTACTTACCACACCATTAAGTATCATCCCAATTTTTAAATCTTCCACAGTTCTAATGGAAGGATCGAAACTAAATTGTTGAATTTTCCCTCTTGGATCTTTACCAATCTTTGTCAATTCATCTACGATATCCTTAATAGTAAGAGCTCCAAATTTTTCTGAAATGAAGTTTTCGACATCGATCTTTACAATGGAATTTTTATCTCCCATAATATTTCCAATTTCACTATTTACAGAAGCAGCCATTTTTTCTACAAGAGCATAGGTTTCTGGGTGAATGGATGAATTGTCTAATGGATTTTTTGAGTTTTTTATTCTAAGAAAACCAGCACTTTGCTCAAAAGCCTTGGGGCCCAATCCCTTAACTTTTTTTAATTCTTGGCGGGATGAAAATGAACCATTCTCCGCTCTATAATCCACAATGTTCTCCGCTATTTTCGGACCTAAACCTGAAACATAGGTCAATAAATGTTTACTAGCTGTATTTAGTTGAACCCCAACTTGATTTACAGCACTTACCACCACATTGTCCAATTTAGATTTCAGTTCATTTTGGTTAACATCGTGCTGGTATTGACCCACTCCAATGGATTTTGGTTCTATTTTCACCAACTCGGCCAAGGGATCAATTAATCGTCTACCGA
>CAKZNE010000330.1 GCA_937129395.1 uncultured Cryomorphaceae bacterium
CTGTAATCTCTGTCGATATTAATACCTCTGTCACTTGTACGCCTTCTGTTATAATCGAAATACGAATCATTGTAATGGGTGGTAAAATCAAATTCACTCCGATCAACAGAATTGTAGTCAAGAATAGCCAACTCGCTAAAAATCCCTTCTCTCGCATTTAAAGCATTGTGAATATTGTCGTAAACAAGCCCAAATCCTAAGCCGAGATTTGTAGTTCCTTCTGAGCCAGAAGGTTCTATAAGGTCTGGAGAGACATCTTCGAATTCCACACTGCTAAGCCTTTGAAAATCAAACTCCAATCCGCCATAAAAGGAAGGTCGAATTTCTCGTAATACTCTTTCTTTAATAAATAAATAATTGCCTTGAATTTCCGCTAAAGGCTCTGATTGACTATTTGGACCAATACCATAATATAATAAGGGAAAACTTTGATAACGGAAACGGCCCAGGAAAAACCATTTGTTTTTGTCTGTATACAGAGCATGATCCAACCAAAGTCCATATTGATTTTCCAGAGTATAAAATGTAAAGCCGCTTATTTCACTTAATCTATTGCTGGTATCTCTATTTGCATAATAGACATAAAGAGAGGAGAAACCGAATTCCCAATTTGTTTCTGGGGTGAATCCGATGGTAGGGTAAATTAACAATTTTGGCTTAGCACCGCCAGCAGAATCGGTGGTTAAGTAATCAATATATCGCCCTAATAGGCCCCATTTTTTAGAGTCCTGTGCTTGCGAATAACTGCAAAATAGAATGGAAATTAGTAGAGCCCAATTTTTCATATAAGGATAAATTGTGGCTGCGAATTTGAGAATTTCTAGGCTTTTAGCCTAAACTTTAAGCAAATAATAATTTAACTGGCTAGGCACATTTTTTACAAACTCCTCCCAAAAGAAGGAATTTTTCGGTGACTTTAAAACCTTCCGGTATTTTCATGTTGGGGATGGTAAAATCATCAATGCAAAATGTTTCACTACAATCATTGCATTTAAAATGAGCATGATCATCACTATGTTGATGATCAATTTCATGATTATGGGCACATAAGGCGTACTTCACAGAAACTTCATCATCAGGGATTTTGTGAAGTACACCTTTTTTTTCAAATTGATCTAAAATTCTATACAATGTAACTCGATCCACCTTACCTGCTAGAGCATGTTGTAACTCGTTGTGAGCAAGGGCTTTATCGTGTTTTGAAAATTCCTGTAAAACCATAATTCGGCCTTGAGTTTTTCGTAAATCGTGCTGTATGAGAATTTGTTCTGGCTTCATTTATTCAATATGGACTTCGCCTTCAAATATATTTAGATTTCCTTCATTATCCTCAACTCTAACCATTAAAACATAATGTCCGCTTTCTGCAGTAGTTGGAATATTAATATTTACATTCCCATCTGCTTGAAAATCCCATACCAAATCATTGGATCCGGTTAAATCAAAATCGGCATCGAAAATATCTTCATCTAAATTTTTGCCGTGAGCATCTTCGCCTAAACTAATCGTAATTTCTTCAATATCTACATTGTCTGTAATTTGTCCCTTAATAACCAAAATGTCACCCTTGTCAACATGAACTTCCGAACTGAAATCTGGTGATGTGATTGAAATTTGGGCTTGGTTACCATTTTGAACGAGGAAGTCTATTTCCTTAAAATCTGATTCATTTCCACTTTTGTCAATTAAACGAAAGATAGCATGGTAAGGCCCTGCAGTAATATCGTTTTCGACTTGCACCGTGCTCGTAAAATCTTGACTTTTACCACTAATGTCGGTGGTTTCTGTGTACACCCAAGGATTTGCATTTTTCTTTCCATGGGAATGGTCATCAAAAATATCATGGATGTCAATTTTAAATTGACCCAACTCTTCGTTGTCACTGAGACTCGCCTCGAAATTTAAGTCGGACCCTGTGTTTACGGTTAAATGTTCTGTTTTTCCATTGATAGTCACATCTCCTATTGTTGGGGCTGTGGTATCACTTTCTTCGTCTTTGGTACAAGAAGCTAAACTAAAAGCTAAAAGGCCTAAATATAATAGTGGTTTTTTCATTTGACAAATATAAGTAAATGAAACATTGTTGCAAATACTAGAATGAAATATTTGTTTGAAAAATGAGATTTCTTCCCTGTTCAGGAAGATTTAAAATTCTATAGCGTGACAAATGACTCAGGTAGGCGGTGTTCAATAAATTTCGTGCGCTGATTCCTAGGTTTATTTTGCTGTTTTTGATTTTAAATTCAAAAGAGGATTTAAGGTGTAAAAGTTGGAAGCCTTTGGTTGGAGATTCGTTTCTATCCACCTCATTTTGCGATGCTGTAATTCGGTAATCCAAAACTAAATTCCATTTGTATCCTTTGGATTTTAGCAGTTCGTAATTTGAACTTATCAATTGCGATAAGGGAGGGCTAAAGGGAAGAGGTAAGTCTGTTTTTAAATTATGGTTATATACATATTCAAAAGCATAAGATAGGTTTAAGTTTTTCAAAATTTGATAGTCTAGAAATATTTCCCCACCCGTATGAATTGCCTCTGTGGAACTATAGGTGTACACTTGGCCCGCATCTGGCAAAGGGGAAAATTGGCCGCTTGGGTTTAAATAAATATAATTGCTGAAATAATTAAAAAAGGGCGAAATACCTGTCCCTAACCTTCCTTTTTGGTAGGTGCTTCCCCAATCTACTTGAATACCATTTTCAATTTCCAATTGGGCATCCCCCATTTCATGTCTGAATGTACCATGATGAATTCCATTACTCAAAAGCTCAGCAGCCACTGGTATTCTGAAACTTTTCGCCACATTTAACTTATGATTCCAATTATTGTTAGGAATATAAGTGAAGCCAGTAGAAAAAGAATAATTGAAAAATGTTTTATTCAGTGCTCCTGCTCGTAATACAAGAGAATCCAAATTTGCAAAATATCCTTGACGATGCTCTTCCGATTTAATAAAGGCATATTGAAGCCTCAAACCTGCATTCCAAATGAATTTCGAATTGATTTTATTTTCTGCCAATCCATAGATTCCCCCTTCATAATTGCTGAAATTAGGAAGTAAAAACTCCCATCCCGACCGTTTGTTTTTTTGATATTGCTGGTCAATTCCTATACTGGATTTCCAATTGTTCTTGCCCCAACTGTAATGGCTTTTATGGCTGAGGGTAGTTAAGTCCAAACCGATGGCCAATATATCATCTTCCCTTAATTGCAAAAAGCCATGAGCCAAGGGGTTTGAATTCTCTGCCCTGAGATTTCTTTGAAAACCGAATGTAGATTGCAGCCATTTCTTTCCAAGCTTTTGGTTAATACTAAGCTTAATACTTTGGTGATTTACGCCCTGGTTTGGAATGTCAACATCTTTTCTGTTGCCTATATCTTCTAAATCAAAAGCTCTAGGGATTCCTGTTGCACCTGGAAATAAACCGATTTTTTGATCATAGTTGCTAAAATTTAATCGGAGGTTGAGATTATTGGAAGAATATCCATAGGTAATTCCAAAACTCTTAGAATTTCCAGCTGTGTTTTTTAGGGTTCCATCCACTAAGGGCAGATTAAAACCATTGTATATAAAATTATTCGCAGGGACTTTAAAATCTTCAAAACTCTCCAAACTGAACCTTGCATTTAGATGGTGTTTTTTCCTTTTATAGGTTACTCTTAAGGAGTTGCCAAAACTTTGATTATTGGTTTTGAATCTTGAGTTTAGAGTAAAACCAAAACCTTCAACTGGCAAAACATCCTCCATAATATTAAGAACACCACCAGATGCACTTGATCCATATTGAAGACTCGCAGCCCCTTTAATAATTTGAATTCTTCCCACACTAAAAGGATCAATCTCCAATCCGTGATCCATTCCCCATTGCTGACCTTCTTGCTTCAAACCTTGGTTAATCACAGCAACTCTGGTGGCCATTAACCCCCTTATTATTGGTTTGGAAACTCCTACGCCAGTATTAAAGGCCTGCAGTCCAGCTTTTTTTTCTAAGGATTCGGAAAGACTGTTTTGTTCGGCTTTAGAAATTTGATCTAAGCGAATTTGTTCAATATTCAGACTGGATTGGGCCAATTCTTTTTTCAAATGAAAATCTTCAATCAACACTTCCTTCATTTCCTGGTAGGAAGGCTGCATTTCTATAGTTAAGATCGTGTCTTTTTTGAGGTTTAGATGGAGTTCTTTTGGTAAATATCCGTTCGCCAAAAAATGAAGGGTATAGCTTTTACTTTCCAATTCCAGAACAAAGTCGCCAGATGGGCTTAGTTCAAGGAAAGTTCCGGTTTCGTGAACCTCTATAATAGCAGATGCCAAAGCTTCTTTGCTTTCCTTATCAATTATTTTCCCTTTTAGGCTTACTTGAGAGAAGCCATTAAAACTCATTAGAAAGAATAGGAGTAAAAAGGGATTTGAAAAATTTAAAAAAAGCTTTTTCATTTACGCAACAAAGTTGCATAAATATTTTTTGTTAGACTAAAATTGCTGGGATAAAACCTCTTCTTATTTTAAATTATTCATCCAGTAAAACGGTATAGGAGCCAAACCTTATTTCTAATTCAATTAGTTCTCCTGGTTTTGCTGATAGAATAAGGTTTCCATTATGAAAGCCTAAAAATTTGGCTAAAATGATCAGTTCGCCTTCGGGAACTTCAAATTCAAAGGATCCTTCATTATTGATATAGTCGCCATTTTCTGAATTCGCAGTAATTATCCCTCCAACAGCCAGCTCTCCCGTTTCATTTATAAATGCCTTTCCTCTAATTTTAACCATCTCAGAATTCGAGAAGTTTTTGGTTCTTTTTACAACTATTATTTCCGTTTTTTCAACTTGTTCTAAGAGGATTGGCTTTTTTTGGACCAAAGAACAGGAGTAAAAAATAGCCGTAGCTAACACTAGGAAAAATATCAACGGTCGATTTAAGGAGGTTAAAATTTTCATTAACAATAACTACTAGAGGTTAAAACTACAAAGTTAATGCATGGCAGATGAAATAGAAGAATTACAACTTAAATATCAAGTATATTTGGAAACTGAAATCAAAAACAAAAATGACAAAATCAACTATTCTTATTTTATGCCTTGGGGCTTTACTTTCTTTCAAATCGAAAGCGCAAACTGAAGTAACTTTCTATACCAGCGAAGGAAATTTTACTACAATGATGTATGATTCATTAATGCCCATAACCACTGGTAATTTTTTAGATTTGGTAGACTCAAATTATTATGATGGTATAATTTTCCACAGGGTTATTAGCAGTTTTATTATCCAAGGAGGAGATCCTACAGGAACTGGGACTGGTGGCCCGGGCTATTCTATTCCTGATGAATTTCATAATACTTTGAGTAATATTACGAAAACCATTTCAATGGCCAATAGTGGTCCTAATACCGGTGGTAGCCAATTTTTTTTCAATCTTGTTGATAACACTTATTTAGATTTTGATAAAGCTCCCCTTACCTCTAAACATCCTGTTTTTGGTATAGTGGTAAGCAATTGGGGGAATGTGGTTAATATCGGTAATGTACCTACTAATGGTAACAATAAACCTATAACCGATGTTGTAATGGATAGCGTACGAGTTACTCCAGCTGGTTTGGGATTAGAAAATCATATATTAAAAAAGGGTCTACATGTTTACCCAAATCCTGTAACCGAAAATAGTTTGGTTTACGCTCAATTCTCTCAAGGAGGTTTAGGGGAAATGCTTTTGGTTTCTGTAAATGGAAAAACCATTAAAAGTCAAAAAGTAGAATTGAAAACGGGTAATAATAGTTTGGGCTTGGAAAAAATGAATATTTCAGAATTGCCAAATGGCATTTACCAGCTTTCCATTCGCTTGGAAAGTGAAATCTATGATTGTAAGATTGTGATAGACTAAAGTCCCCAATCGAAAAAACCAAAAAACGACCTTAAATAAAAGTTAAGGTCGTTTTTTGGTTTTATACATGTTGGTCAATCAAAATAGCATTTCCATCTGGGTCGCTCAACACAATGCTGGCTGCGCCGGTAGTGGTTTCATCAGCTTCGTTCATTAATTCTACTCCTTTGGATTTTAATTCTTTTTGAATTTCTCGAACATCGGTAAAGCACTCTACCAGGTTAGCCGATTGATCCCAACCTGGGTTAAAAGTCAAAATATTATTTTCAAACATCCCTTGAAAAAGCCCAATAATATGTTCTCCATTTTTCATGATGAGATAATTACTTTCCATATCTCCAGCAAATTTCTCAAATCCCAATTTTTCATAAAAATCTTTGGATTTACCAAGATCTTTTACACTTAAACTAACCGAAAATGCTCCTAATTTCATAATAGTATTATTTTAATTTTTCACTTTTCACTTAAAACTATCCCTACCAACTCGCTACTTTATCTCCTTCATAACCTCAATACCGAGAGTAGTCTCCAAATGAGCAATCAAAATATCTCCCATATTGTTTAGGTCTTTAAATCGATCATTTTTATGGTGATGGCCCAATTGTTCGGCCAATAGTTGAATATTTTCATTGCTGGAGATTTTATCCTTTTTCATCCTTCGCATCAAGCTTTTAGTTCTATGTCTTGATGCAGAAAATCTCTTTTTCATTGCGGCATGTTCCTCCCTAATATATTGTCCAGCAATATTGTCATTTAAAAGCTCCATGGCCAATTCTACCAAGGCTTTATTGTCCTTATAATATTGAGGTAGGTAAATGGATTTCCTGCCTTCATAGGATTGTTGATCAAAGTCGATGGGACGAAATCTGTATTGGACATTATCAAAATCTGGTGTTATTTCCACCACAAAATTATAGGCACGCATATCCCCGAGCAGCCTAACAAAGCATCTTTCATTAAATTTTACAAACTCTTTTGCAAAACGCAGTCTATTTTCAATTTTGATATTTTGGTTCTTGAGAATAAACTCATCGCAAGGTATTCCTACAATATGTTCCTCAATCAGTGTATTGCCATTTACGATGAAGGAAACCTTGTCGGGCGAAAAGATCTCTTCCAATTCCAAACCATAAACACGGGATGCATCTGCTCTTTTTACATAAAAATAGTCGTGGTTATCGTTGAGGTCGTTTTTTATTTTAATACGAAAAGGTTGTGAGTTCCCAAAGGAGCAAAATTCAATTCCTGCAACTTGTAAATAAGGGATATGATTTCCATCTGCAACAAGTAATTGATAAACCTGAAGCAGGGATTCGTGAATGTGAATCATTTCACTATTCCTGTAAATCGGGCAATACCAGAGGGTTGGATCATCATTCTTATCTAGGGCTGGAACGAGATCATTAAAATGAAGTAAATCTTCATATTCAATTGGAATATCCCCTAATCGCGAATAATTTTTTAGATGCTCTTTCAGAGGAGCCTTGATTTTATAAAAAGGCTTTTTGTATTCTATGTGGTTTATTTCTGCCATGCTAGACGGCTAAGATAGGATTTGAATTTCAAGAAAATTAATCAAAACTTTAAATGGACATTAGAATGTTCCCGCAAATTCCGGTTCCAATAATAAAATAGACGATTCCCAAAATTATTAAGGTAGGAGAAAGGGTAGGCCGTTTTTTCGCTTGATTGCGACCAATAATTAATAATAGAATGGCAGGGATGTGCAGAACAATATAAACTCCGAGTAAAAAGGTCATTTTAATAATTTATTCAATTCGATAAATTGTTCAATTGCCACTAGGTTAACAATATGGAACCACAAATACCACCGCCTACAATGAAATATATCAAAGCTCCTATGATTAAATTTTTGGATCTTGTTTTCTTTTCTTTTCGTATCCCAATCCCAATACCAAGCATTATAAATGCCGGTAGGTGGGCTATAAAATAGATAATTATCATTAGGGTGAAAATGCCATCTAGATTTAATAAAACACTAAGATTCATTTTGTAATTCTTTTAGTCGTTCAAGTTTATCATCCCTATAAAACAGGTTCATGGTTTCGAAGGGAATAATCTTATTATCCTTATTAACAATATGTACACATGATTTTTTTATTGCACGTACGTCGAAATTATGCGCATCAATAAATTGCATAATAATTACCCGGAACAGATTATCATAACTCAGTTCTGGAGCTTCGATTTTAGGTAAGCAGCATAAAATTGAATGCAATTCTTCCGTCGCCTTTTCAGAATTTGTTCCTGTGCTAAAAAGTTCAAACATTTTCTGGTGTAAATGTTCATCCTGCTCATAAACAATGGTGTTTTTACTATTGTCCAATAAATCTGCTGGATTAATAAATCGGGTTAAAGGCAATATCCGATCAGCAATTTTTAGAGCATAACCCATAACCAAGGCATCGGGGTTGCAAGGGACGGGGATTAAGTCATCCGAATTAAAAACATCCGTTTGTTCCAGTATTTTACGTCTTACTTCGGTGAGTGTAATTCTATCGGTTTGGGAATTGAAATTTTCCAAACGACCCGCAATTTGGGTGGGTTGAAAAGTAACGCCACGTACGCATTTTTGCTTCAAGGCAAAATCAATAGTTTTTCCTATTTCATCATCGTTTAATCCCTTTTGAAGAGTTACAACCAGGGTAGTAGAAAGGTTTAGTTTATTTAGGTTCTCTAGCGCTTGCTGTCTTATTTTCCATAAATGAGCACCTCTTAACTCCATTAATGCTTCGTCCTTAAACGAATCGAATTGTAAATAAATCTCAAAGTCGGGTGTATAGTCTTTTAGCCTTTTTGCAAATTCAAAATCCTTGGCAATTTTCAAACCATTCGTGTTTACCATTAAATGTTTAATGGGTAAAGTTTTGGCATAATCCAAGATTTCAAAAAATTCCGGGTGAAGGGTAGGTTCTCCTCCGCTGAGCTGAATTACATCGGGTTCTTTTTCATTTTTCACCACCGCATCCAGCATGTTTTTTACCTCTTCTAATGTTCTGTGTCTGCCATAAGTAGGTGAGGAACCTGCGTAGCAAGTTGGACAAGTGAGGTTGCAACGATCTGTAACTTCAACCACTGTAAGACAAGAATGTTGTTCATGATCTGGGCATAATCCACAATCGTAAGGACAGCCATAATCCGTTTTTGTATTAAAATGGTGAGGTGTTTCTGAAGCTTTGTTATAGTTGCGAATATTTTTATAATATTCAATGTCATCTGCTATTAAAACCTTGGACCTGCCGTGTTCCGGACATCTTTTAAGCATAAATACTTTGCCATCTTCAAAAACTATTTTCGCATCAATTCTTTTTAGACAATCAGGGCAAAGGCTTAGGGTGAAGTCGTAATAGGTATATTTTCTAGTTGGCATTTTTTATAGGGCTTAAGAGGAATTTGCTGTAATAGATCCAACAAATTATGCATAAGATTTGAATGGAACTTAAATTCAGGACATAAAAGGTGTTGGGTTTTAAAAATTCAATAAAAAATCGAAAACCAAAGTAAGTGAGCATAAATATTTTAAAAAGCTCTCCAGATTTTATTTTCCACTTGTTGGAACCAAATCGCAATAAAAAGAAAAGGCAAAAAAGAAACATCAATTCGTATAATGAGGTGGGATGCCGTGAAATTCCATCTCCTAGGTCCATTCCCATAAAAAATGAAGTTGGTTTTCCGTAGGTGAATTCTTTTATTCCGCTGAGGAAACACCCAATTCTCCCAACGAAGATTCCTAGGATTATAGGAAGTGTAAAAAGATCACCAGAAGATTGTTTTTCGCCGATAAGTTTTTTGCTGATTTCCACGCCAAGTAAGCCTCCAAACAAGCCGCCCATTATGGTTTTAGTCTGCAAAAGAAGAAAAATGTTTTGTTGATTTAGTTCCACCAAAGGGTTTTCCAAAAAGCCCATTATTCGCGAGCCCAAATATCCCCCAAGAGCAGCACCTCTAATTATGTCGAGACGTGTTATTTTTTCAATGGCGTCGCCCTTTTTCTTTTTTAGGAATACATAATACCTGAAAGCCAGAAAAAAGGCCAGGTATTCTAGGATTAGGTGCACATTTACATTTATTCCAAATATGTGGGGTTCAAAGGGAATGTTTAGTTTGAGAAAAATTGCAGAGTAAAAAATGAGTTATGACCTTTAGGTTTCACATCAAAAATAAGGATGCTTTTTAGATTTCTCATTTTTTCCCTCTAAAAAAAGGACAAATCACCTTTTTTACTTTTGGATGGGATTAAAGTTACTTGTCCAAGATTTGAATTGCTCAGACCTTAATCTCTCCAATTTTTCCAGTGCTGGATTTTTGTTGATTTTGTTTTCCAAAACTATAAAAGTCCCTTTTTTGCTTTTCACAATAATATCAAAACTGAGATCCTCTTTTTGGGGTAGTTGAAGTTCAAAGAAATCTTCTTTTTGAATAGTTTGCCCTCTATATAGAATTTTGTAAAATGGAATTTTCCAACCCTTCTCAATTCTATTGGAATAGAGGTAAATAACATTGCTTATTCGACTTGCTATTTGAATAAGAAAAGCCAGAACAATGTTAATGAGAATCCAACTTAGCCCCACTTCATCTTCGTTTTTCCAAAGGGAAAATATATTGAAAAGAAATCCACCGGTTATGATTCCAAAGAGTATCCCAAATACTTGCCAACTTCTTACGGCTCTGGGTCCTTGCAGGGATTGGGGAATTTCTTCGCTATTATTCGTTAGACTCATTCAGAATCAAAGAAATGAAAAACACGGAAGAAAACCATGCTTTTCATTTAGATTTAAAATTTAGGAATTCAAAGTTCCTAAATAGGTATTTAAGTTTTCGAAGACTGATCCCCATCCTTTGAAAGCTCCCATTTTTTCTTGGGCAATGCGATAGGCTTCTGTATCGTGGACAACATTAAAAGTGAATTGGGTTTTGTCACCTTCCTTTTTAAAAATCGATTGGATTTCTACTCCTTCTGTCATTGGACGAAAATTCGCGGAAGAAAATATTTTGGAAAGTTCTTCAATTAAAATATACTTTCCTTCCGTCATAAATTCTGCGCCATTGGGCATCAACATAGCATACTCCCATTCTCCACCTACTTTAAATTCATGTTTTTTAATATCCAGTTTCATCCCTTTTGGAGCCCACCAATTGGCGATATGCTCTGGTTTTGTCCATGCTTCCCAAACCAATTCTAGGGGTGCATCCAATAATCTATTAATTGTGGTTGTTCTGTTTTTTAAATCACTCATTTTTTAGTTTTATTTGATTTTAATTCCATTAAATAATTTTCGAAAGAGTCTAA
>CAKZNE010000331.1 GCA_937129395.1 uncultured Cryomorphaceae bacterium
CTCTACGATAACTACCCTGTTGAAAGAGCAGAGCAAATAGCTGATGAATTAAGGGATACAGCTAATAAGTTACATCACCACCCGGAAAGAGGAACACCAGAAAGCAAACTGGCTCATCGTTCTAAAGGCTACCGTTATATCTTGTACAAGCGTACTTCACGCACAGACGTCAAAGTGATCTATTATATCGATCCAACTTCATTTACAGTCTATATAACAGACTTCTTCCCAACCGAAAAGGATAATCAAAAACTCCCCAAGCGCAATAAGTAATACGAAACCTCACTCAGTAATGCATCAAAGTATCTGATTTGTACTTTAATAGCACCTAACTAATTGATAGTCAGTAAATAATTTGAGGGTCTTAGGTGTTACTGAAGTATATCGCCCCCCACTGGCGCGAACTTGTAGCTCGGGCTAAATATAAGTGTCTTGTCCTAAAATAAGTTTACAGGTTAAAAGGTGTTGATAGAATAAGTTTACCATTGAATCCTTAATTTCGAAGCTTCAAAAGAAAAATCATGAAATACTTCGGTTTCAAAACCATTTTTGCTATTTTCTAACAAATCTTTGGAAAAGGAAGCCCTATTTTTTTCAGTGAGCATAACCAATGTAGATCCTCCAAAAGCAAAATATCCTTTCTCTTGCCCTTTCTCCACTAATGCCCCTGCTTGATAGGTTTGAATGATTGTACCTACCATTGTGGCTCCAACATCGCAAATTAGTATGTCCCCGTAATCTTTTGTTTTGAGGCTCATATATTCTCTTTTGTTTTTGAGAAAAATATCCAAACTTTTCCTCAGGGCCAAGGGTGAAACTGATAAATAATCCCCATCAATGGCGATGCTTTCACCAGCAAAACCTTCAAAGGGGAAATGATATCGATGGTAATCAGTTGGAGCCAATCTTATTATTACCATTCCGCCGCCTTTGTATTTCTCCGCTAAAGAATGAGAACCTAAAAAGGTTTTTAAATCGAATTGAGCCCCCTTTACAAAAAACTGTTTGCTTGCTTCTATGTTGTCAAAAACCAAAACCTTCCCATCTGCTGGGCATATCAGATGGTCACCAATGGGGCGAGCTTCTTTTTTAATTTTTCTATAGAAGAATTCGTTAAAGGTTTTAAAACCAGCTTCAGGAACCTTGTAATCATTCATTTCCATTTGATGATTTGTAATGAATATCTTCACTCTTGAAGCTGATTTTTTGGAATTCATATACCATCCACCAACCGCAGAAACTACTTTTCTTTTAAAAAGCAGTTGGAGTGTTAATTTCCCAAATGGGTTTGAGTAAAGAAAGTTAAGAAATCCCGCTCCAGGCGGTTTCTCCTCAACTTTTGTATTAGTTTTTCGATTTATAAATACGATTGGATCCATATTCAAAAAGGGAATTCAATATTCTATTCTTTAATGATAAACCCGTCTTCTGTTTAATTCATTTTGGAATTTCCGGGCGTAAACAAGATGCTGTCTGTAAGTTTTGGCAAAATAGCTGTATCCTGAAAAATCTTCTTTGGCTACAAAATAGAGGTAATCATGTTTGCTGTAGTTTAATACTGCGTCGATATAAACAATGGGTGGAATCAAAATCGGCCCTGGAGGTAAACCTCTGAATTTATAAGTGTTATAGGGAGAGTCAATCTCTTTATGTGTATTCAAAACCCTTCTAATACTATAGTCGTTTAGGGCGAAAATTAAGGTTGGATCTGCTTGAAGCGGCATTCCTTGTTTTATTCTATTCACATATACACCAGCAATTATTGGCATATCCTTTTTCTTTTTGGTTTCCCAATAAACAATTGATGCCATGGTAGAAACTTCAGACTGAGAAAGCCCCATTTTTTGCGCCTTTAATTTCCTTTCCTCATTCCAGAATCTTTTATACTCCCAAGCCAATCTTTTCATAAGCTTTGGAGTTGAAATCTCCCAGTTTACAAAATAGGTGTTCGGTATAAAGAAAGCAGGGATGGTAAAGGAATTAAATCCGTATTTGTTTAAAGAATCAGGGTTTTTAAGCCAGTTTAGGATATCAATAGAATCGGGACGAATTTCTTTGGCTAATGCTCCTGAAAGTTGTTCCACATTTCTAGGGTTTCCAAATCTTAGTTTAACCTCCATTTTACCATTTCCTGCTCTTAGGTGATTAATTAAGCTATTGGTGCTCATTCCATCCTTTATTTGGTATTTGCCTGGGAGAATATTAGAATCTGTAAGCTTTTTTGTTTTTGCTAGACTTTTAAAACCTGAGGGATTTTCTAGGACATCCAATCGTTGAAGTTCCTTGTAAACCGAATCTAAATTATAAGATGGATGGATGTATAAAAACACTTCTTCCCCATTGGTATTGACATTTGGAGCAACAAAATTTTTATAATAGTAATTATAGGTCCAAATCCCTAAAGCAGAAATTGAGAGGGAAAATAATAGGAGAAAAAGAAGTCTTTTTCTTTTTTTAGGCTTTTTGTTGTTCATTTAAATAGTTAGGCGAAATAAATAAATATTTCCTTTCCGTGCACTTTTAAACTGAGTTTAAAGGCTTAATACTTTGAGGATGAAAAATTCGGTTATTGGGATCGTATGTCATTTTTACTTTTTGCAATTCTTTATAATTGTCCTCTCCCCAATAAGCGCTTTCCCATTCTTTAAATTTTAGGTTGGGATAGTTTCTATATTGTCTTCTAATTCCCTTATTATAGAATATTTCTTGAATTTCGTCAAATCCTGAAATAATTTTCTCTGGGTTTCTTCCTTCATCCCAATAGGCTTGTAATTCAGATAAAAAGCCGAATTTTCTATGGGGATAACAGGATTGGCTTTCCTTTTCGGGATCCTCAATATTGCCGCCAAGGGTATTTATTTGGTAAATCAATCCTTTTCCTCCAATTACCTTCTCAAGGATTTCAACAATATAATTTTCTATTTCTTGAAAATTTTGATAATAGCCAGCTGATGAATTTTTAAAATATATTGGTTCTTGAACACCATAATAGGTTTTTAATGATTTTGCCAAATCCCTTTCTCCACCTCTACTGGTTTTATCGCAAACCTTGTCCAGCTCCTTAACCATAGATTCAATTTCCGAATCTGTTTTTTCATAATGAGTCAGCAAAATGGTTAATGTTTTTCCATTTAATACAAAAGCAGAAAAAGCATGATTTGGCAAAAGTGAACTTGTTCTAAACCAGGTTGCCAATATATCCTTTGCTCGATTGGAGTCTAACTTATAAGCTTTAAATCGATGTCTAGTAAATCCCTTTGGCGCGGGTTGAGTTTTGAATTTTAATTCCGTAACAATTCCAAAATTTCCATTTCCACCTCCTTTTAAAGCCCATAATAATTTTGGATCATCTTTGGTTTTAACCATTCTACCTTCACCATCAATCATTGTGGCTTCCAGCAAATGATCGCAGCTCAGTCCGTATTTTCTGGAAAAGAACCCATAGCCCCCGCCTAAAGTCAATCCCGCCAAACCTACCGTACCGCATGAACCAGCAGGTAAAATTCTCTTTTTAGGCAAAGTTTCATCGTACAATTCCTTCAGCAAACAAGCCGGTTGAGCAATTAAGGTTGATTCATTTTCCCAATGCATTTTATTCATCAAGCTCAGATTGATTTGAATTCCTCCAGTGTTGGAAGAAAATCCTTCAAAACTATGTCCACCGCTCTTTACATTAATTTGAAGCTTATTTTCAAGGGCATATTTTACCGCTTCCTGAACGCCCATTGTATTTTCACAAAGGGCAATAATCTGAGGCTCTTGTTGAATTCTAAGATTAAAGGAAATGTTATTTTTAGGGTATTGTGGGTCTTCTTTTTTTAAGTAGCTCACATTTTCACTCTTGAAGTAGTCGAAAATCTCTTCTTTTTTCAGTTGTGGTTTGCTCTCAATGCTATCCTCATTTAACAAAGGTGAATTTGCAGTTTCCGATGGATTTGACAGATTACAAGACGGGAGTAAAAGACTGAAGCCAGATAGCCCCATAAGTTTAATAACTTCTCTTCTTTGGTATTTCTTGTTCATGCTTTAGAAAAGAACCAATTTATTGAAATTTCTAGAATTTAATAGCCTATGAAAATTCTTATCCTTTTAAGTTTTCATTTTGGAATAAAAGCCCTATTTAATTAATTCTAATCTAGCATTTGAGAGAAATCAAGGAGGAAGGCAAACCATTTTCGATTTTGCTACGTATATAGATGTATAAACTTTCAATTGAAGAATTTAGAACCTATATCCTCCATATTTATTCCACCATCTTCTTGGAGGGATTTTAATTTCGATGACGAATTTTTTATGAATCGTGCTGTATTGGATTTGCAGGCTCAAACCCCAATTGAAAATTTTCCAAGCAACCAGTCCCAAGCCTTAAAACAAATAAGGCTGCAAGAAGATCAAACTCTTCAATTGGTTTCTACTCCACTTTTTCCAAACTTATTTTTAATTTCTCTTCAATAACTTAAGGAGCTATACGAGAAATTTTCCATTGCCCTTCAATTTGTGAATAGGTTACTCTATCGTGAAGTCTGCTTGTTCTTCCTTGCCAAAATTCATAGAAATTTGGATTAACTCGATATCCTCCCCAGTGGTCAGGTCTTGGAACTTCTTGACCTTCAAATTTTTTCTCAAAAAACAAAACCCTTTGTTCTAAGAAGTCGCGTTCTTCAATTTTCTGGCTTTGTGGAGAAACCCAGGCCCCAATTTGACTTCCCCTTGGACGAACTTTAAAGTATGCATCGGATTCCTCTGGACTAAGTTTTTCAACAGTACCTTCAATACGAATTTGTTTTTCCAATTCTGGCCAAAAAAAACTTAGGGCAACATTTGGATTATTCTCCATTTCTTTCCCCTTATTACTCTCGTAATTAGTGAAAAATTCCATCCCGTCTTTTGAAAGTCCTTTTAACAAAACAATACGAGAAGCTGGACGGTTATCCTCTTTAACGGTGGTTAATAACATCGCATTATGGTCCTTATTTCCTGAGGCCTTAAATTCTTCCAACCAAAAATTAAAAAGCTTTAAAGGGCTTTCAGGAACGTGGTTTTCTGATAGAGAGCCCATTAAGTAATCTTCCCTGGCATCGCGCAATTCCTTATCCATAAAATCGTTAATAAAATGAATTGCAAATTTAATTTACTCCCACTATATTAGAGCTTATTACAAGAATAATTATGGATATATCACAAAAACCCACCACAGGAAGCTTACTAGCAGCCGAACCCTTTTTAGGCGATCCAAATTTTGAACGTTCTGTAATATTATTGACGGAATATAATGAAGGTGAAGGATCAATCGGATTTGTTGTAAACAAACCCTTGGAATTAGATTTAGATGATATTGTAATCGGCTTTCCTTCTATGGATAGCATCGTTTTTCATGGTGGACCGGTACAGGAAGATAATTTATTCTTTATTCATAAAATGGGCGATTTACTTCCTGGTAGTCAGCATATTATTGGCGACTTATATTGGGGAGGAGATTTAGAACCCCTTAAAGAATTGATTAAATGCGAGCTCATTTCGAGCAATGATATTCGATTTTTTCTAGGATATAGTGGTTGGGGAAATGGCCAATTGGAATCTGAAATTGAAGAAAAATCCTGGGTAGTTTTGGATAATACCAGTCTTAATATTTTTGATTACGAAGCCGATGAACTTTGGAAAAAAATATTATTACAATTGGGCGGATCTTATTCTCTTTGGGCCAATAGTCCATCGGACCCGAGCCTTAATTAAGAGCTGCCATAATATTTAATTTTTGAATGAGTTTTGAACTCAATTCATTTGTATAGTTTTTCTTTCTATACTTCCCAACCCATTGGATTCCTTTAATACTGTTGCTTAAAAAAATTTCATCTGCTTTTTGTAGATCAAAGGGTGATAGTTTGCTCACCTCTTCTACTTCGATTTCCATTTTACCGGCAATCTCAATAATTTTTTTCCGTATAATCCCCTTCAAACAGCCACTATCCAAGGAAGGGGTGCGAAGCTTGGAATTTTGGACAATAAACACATTGGATGAAATTGCTTCTGCCAAATATTTTTCATCATTAACCAATAAACATTCGTCCAATTGATTTTCCTTTTTAAATATGGAAGCAAGCGTCATTAAAGGACTTGAAGCTAATTTTAAATTGGACAGCATTCCTTTTTGTTTATAGAAATCCTTATATAGATCTATTTCCAAAGCCTTATCATTCAAAACAAACTTATCATCCTTAAGTGGACTAAGGGAGATTAAATAATCAATTTCATTAGATTCTGGGGTGTATAGTCCACCAGGTTTTCTATTGATAAGAATTTTTACTCTGAAATTATTGCTGTTTTCTTGGCTTTGGGTTGCCTCTATGGTATCTCTAATTTCTTTTTCTAAAAATTCAGGAGAAAATGTCATTGGAATTTCCATTCTCATTATTCTCATGCTGCTCATTAGTCTAAAATAATGGTCTTCCCAAAAATTTAGTCTGTTGTTCCCAAATCTCAGGGTTTCAAAAACTCCATCTCCATAATTGAGTCCACGATTATAAATTGAAGTTTCCAATTCCGATCCTTCAATTAATTCTCCATTAAAATTATACAACATCACATGTGAAATTTGGCGGCAAATGTATAGTTTAATCCTTTTTAATTTTTTGATTAATGCAATTTTCTAGGGAAGAAATTAGGAATGAGGCATAAAAAAACCCCAGACAATGCCGAGGTTTTTCTTGAAATATTAATCAGGTTTATTTTTTGATGAATTTTTGAGTAAACGCATCTTTTCCAGAAGTAACTTCAATTAAATAAGCTCCTTGTTTAAGGGAATCAATTGAGATTATATCCTGAGAAGCATTAACTTCTAATTTCAAAACAATTTTACCGCTAAGGTCTCTAATGATCACATTATCGATTGTAAGATTTGGATCTTCATATTTCAAATTCAATACGCTTGTTGCTGGATTTGGGTATAATTTAATTTTAGATTCCAAAGCAGTTCCTTCTTCAATTCCTATAGGAAGAGAAAGAGAATTGATAATTCTTGGAATGCAATATCCCATAATTGTATCAGCGTAAGCTCTACCCTTGGAGGAAGACATATCCATATTGGAAACTAAACTTGCTTGGTGAGCGGTTACTGGAGGAGGACCTGCAGCAACTACCGCTGTAGCAAAAGGGGAATTTGGATCCCACCATTGCCATGGACTTCCTTCATTTTGGAAAGTTGAACCACCTAATGTTCTTACAACTGGAAATAATCCTTCAGCAGTATTTACGGTGATATTATTAAATGGCGCTGGATAAATATAACTGTAAGTAGCACCATAACTGCGACGAGCAGCTAGAGTATAAGAATCATTATAGGTATATCCAACTTGGTAAGAATCATTATTTCCTAAGGCATTGGCTTTTACCATAAATACATTGGCTCCTTGCACCTCTACCACATCTTCCTGAGTTGTTGGTACAACTACAGTTCCTTGTCCAAATGGTGCAAATGGATCTCTAACACATTGAATAGAAACAATTGGTGCATCACCAGCTTCCATCCAAGAAGTATCTGCTAAAGCTCCTCCGCTATTCACCACAAAAGCAATATCGGAAGAAGAATTATTATCAGAATAAAGGTTTAACAAACCACCCAATCCGTTAACGTCACCAACAATAGCTGGTTGGATATAAGAAGAATCCGTTGTTCCAGGGAATACAAATTTTTGAATTTCAGTTTCCACTTGCTTGTCTAAAGTTGCATAGGCCAAAGCCACATAACCCCCAGAACCTTCCCCGAAAAGGATAATTTTATTGGTATCAATATCATAAGGGTTTGTTGCAGCGGCTTCAGCTTTTAAGGATCTTACTAAATGTTTAGTATCCCCCAACGCTCTATAAACAGCATTTAATAAAGTTGCTCTACGAACGATTGGTCCTGTTGGTCCAGAAGCGATTGGATTCCAACCCAATCTGTAATCCATAGAAATAGCAACAAATCCTCTTTTAGCCCAACTTTCGCACATTGCAATTGCTGCACTATCTGTTTTAATCCCTAAAGGAGAACCGTTTAGTGGTGGAGGCAAAAAGTTTCCTGTGTGAATGTAAATCATCAATGGACGTTCAGTTTGAGTATCTCCAACTGGTTCGTAAATATCCATGTTGATTCTGGTAAGCTTTACATTTGTGGAGGCATCAGCTGGATCAAAATAGGCAGCTGGGATTGGATTTCCCATTCCTAAATTGGTTTTAATATCGGTAATATCGGTGATAAGCTGTGCTTGATCTGTAAGATCAGAGGTTAGAAAATCTACATTAACACCATACTCAACATCAGAGGTAACCTGAACTTGCGAAAACACTTCTGTGCTATATCGCTGGGCCTGAGCCATTCCTGCGGTTAGTGTTAACAGTCCTAGTAATACTTTTTTCATGTTTAATTTTAATTGCGTTGTTAATTTTAAAGATATATAAATTCCAATAAATAGAGATTAGAACTTTTCGAAAACAATGGAAAAATATGCCATCCTCCCAATCGTAGGTCCGCCATAAACTTGGAATACTTCATTGTTTAAAATATTTGAGGCTCCTAGTTTAAAAGTGGAGTAAAGATAAGGAACTTGATAGCTTACTTGTGCATCCACCATTCCGTAACTATTAATAAAGCCGGTAAATTGAGGTGAACCTTCAAAACGAAACCCTTCCACCCACTTGTAATTTAAGGCGAATCCCATTTTATTTTTTTTGTTCTTGAAAGGTTTATAACCCCTACCCGAAAATCCTAAATTGAATTTGTTTTTGGGCGTGTTAAAAGCCGGAATAATAGGATTATCGGTCCCTCTTAAATCAATGGCATTGTAGGAATAATTTCCATTTAATGTAAGTTCATCCGTTAGGTAATAATTTAATCCTAGGTTAAGGCCTTGGGTAGTTACCAATTCCTCTGCATTTGCTGAAACTCGATAAGCTTGGATGGTTGTAAAACGATTTGGGTTTTGTTGATCAAAGGCCAGCTCTAATCCAAATTGGTAACCAATAAAATCATTATACCAGCTGTGGTAGGCGTTAAAATCTACATACAATCTTTTGAAAAGTGAACCTCGATAACCTATTTCCAAAGTTTTAACCCTTTCTGGTTTGATTGGATTCACATTAAAAAATTCCAAATTTTTCTTTAAAGGGATTTCTTGATTTCTATAATAGTCGAATGATTCAATGGTTATTAATGAATCGTAACCATCAATATTTCCTTTTAAAATTGCCCTACCCACATTAAAGTTCAAATATTGATCTGCCAAAGTTGGGTTACGAATAGCGCTACCAAAGGAAATTCTCACCGTGTGTTTCTCATCAATATCATAAACTGCCGACATTGCCGGAGAAAATAAATAATCAAAATTTTGATTTTTATCCATTCTGATTGTCACATTTGTCTTCAATCGATCTGCAACAAATTTATTTTCAACCCCCAGATAAACTCCAAACTCCTCATTTTTTATTTCCCTATAGGTATAACTTCTGCTTATTTCATTTCCAATCTGATCTCTTTCAATAATTATTTCATCAATTTCATCAAAAATATTTCCTTGGGAATTTGGTCTATACCATCTGTAGTTACCTCCTACTCTAAAGTGAGATTCAAACCAATCAAATTCATATTCACCCATTACGTGGTATAGAGCGGATTCATCAAAAAATTTGGACCCTCCATCTGTAAAATTCTTAGAAACAATCGAATTGAATAGTGAATCATAAGCTGCTGTTCCGGGTTCTGGACGTGGGAAGGTTATCCCGTTCACTGCATTTAAAAGTGAATCATGATATTTTTGAAGTAAGGGTTGGTATTCCTTTAATATTTCCTGAAAACCATTATTATAATAGGCTCTGCTAATGGTATCAAAACGAAAACCCACCTCATTTTCAAAGGCGTCATCAAAATTGTACAGGTTGCTCCAAAGGTTTTTATATTGACGATTCCAAGTATCTGAATCCGTAATGGCATCATTCATTTTAAATGCTGTTAGCACCGCATCATAAGAATTTCCTGCATCCTCGTTGGTGGAATAGGCCCTTATAAAAAACTTATCCTTCTTTTTAATTTCAATAACATTTTGAAAAAATTGAATGTCTTTAAGACTAAACCTATTTTCCCCTTGATAAACAGTTGTTCCTGTTCCATAATTGAAATTATAGCTCATTTCTACTTCAGAAGTAATCCTATAATATAAGCCCAAATTGGTTTTTAGGTTTCGAGTATCATAATCAACAATATCAGATTCTTTATAACCAGGACGAAAAAATTTGCCTAAACCCGCGGCATTTCCAAATTCAAAAGATTCATAACTGGTATAATCATTATTTGAAGAAAGGTCTTCATCGCCATAAATATTAATGGCATCAAATCTACCAGGATTATCGTCTGATATGGGGGAATCATCTACTGGTTGGTAATTTTCGGCTTCCCAATCATTTGCTCTTAGGTAATAGATATTAACTTTAAAGGCAAAATTATCTGTTTCGGAATTGAACAATTTATAGGATTCTGCATAGCGAACGGCTGTTTCCGTTAGGGCTCTTTCCCCTACCTTAACACTTGCGGTTAAACCTTTATATATGAAGGGATTTTTAGTGGTCATGGAAATTACCCCATTAAAGGCTGAAGGTCCATAAAAGGCTGTACTTGCACCAGCTATAATATCTACATTACTAATATCCAATTCGCTCGCACCTAAAAAATTCCCTAAACTAAAATTTAATCCTGGCGATTGATTATCTACCCCATCTATTACTTGTAGCGACCTTACGGGTGACGTACTATTAAATCCTCTGGTATTTAAAACCTTAAAACCAATACTTGCAGAGGTTAGATCTACACCTTTTAAGTTTCCCAAACCTTCATAAAAACTTACTGCAGGAGTTTCTTTTATAGCAAGAGCATCCATGGCTTCCACCGTTTGTGCGCTTTTTCTTTGTTTGTCGCTAAGTCGCTTTTCGATAATGTCTACCTCACCCAACATTTCTTGGTCAACCTCTAGACTGAGTTGAACAAATTTATTAGGCTCGCTAATTATTTTTTCCTGGGTTTTATAACCAATAAAGCTAATTTGAATGGTTAAAGGCAAACTTTGTGAGCCATAAACCAAGCTAAATTTACCATTATAATCGGTGGTTGCGCCAATTTTAGTGCCTTTAATTACGACGTTTGCCCCAATTATACCTTCCCCATTTTCATCCTTTACTTCTCCTTTTATGGACTGAGCATTAATGCTTTGAGTCGTCAGAAATAAAAGAATAATTCCAAAAATTATCCTCACAGTATCATTCTTTGTTCGAGTTGGTAATCTACCAAAAATATTGATTTATCTCTTGAATAAAATAGAACAATGGAAAATCCTATTTTTGCCGTGATATGATAAATGGCAAAAAAGTAGTTGTGGTTCTTCCAGCCTATAATGCTGGACAAACTTTGGAGAAAACATATAAAGAAATTCCTCGTGATATTGTTGACGAGGTTGTACTTGTTGATGATAAAAGTTCTGACAATACTGTGGATTTAGGTAAAAAATTGGGTATTGAACATATTATTTCTCATGAAGATAATAAGGGTTATGGTGGAAATCAGAAGAGTTGTTATAATAAGGCCTTAGAAATTGGGGGTGATATTGTTATTATGGTTCATCCAGATTATCAATATACGCCAAAGCTAATTCCTTCAATCTCCTATATTATCGCCAATGATTTATACCCCGTAGTTTTGGCCTCACGGATTTTAGGAAAAGGAGCTTTAAAAGGTGGAATGCCATGGTATAAATATATTGCCAATCGCATTCTTACTTTGGCCCAAAATATTTTAATAAACCAGAAATTATCAGAATATCATTCTGGATACAGGGCCTTTTCTAGAGAGGTTTTGGAAGCTGTCGATTTTAATGCCAATTCTGATGATTTTGTTTTTGACAACCAAATGTTGGGGCAAATTTTCTACAAAGGTTTTGAAATTGGCGAAGTTACCTGCCCTACCAAGTATTTTGAAGAAGCCTCTTCTATCAACCTGCAAAGAAGTTCCATTTATGGCTTAGGGGTATTGAAGGTTTCTGTGGAATATCGTTTGGCGAAATGGGGTTTAATTAGTCCAAAATATTTGAAGAACTAATTTCTTTTATAAAAATAAAAACCATTCTTTTCATAGAGGAATTCTACGTCCAGCAAATCTTTCTCTAGTTTATCCTTAGCGTTGATTTTACAAGAAATCAACACTGTTTTATCTGTTTTTCCATGTAATAACCAATTTTGATTTACAGCATTTTGGTTTTCATGGGCCTCAATTTTAGAATAAAACCAAGGCACATAGGATTTATAGCCATAGGTAGTTACATAAACATTCTTCCCTACTACATTTTCAAAAAATTCAACATTTGCTCTTTGACTGATGCCCTCCACTTTGGCGATAAAAAATATCAAGGCCGAGAAAACCCATATACAATTTCCGAAAAACAATATTTTAAATGCAGTGTATTTATTTCTTTTGAGGCTGAAAAAGAATCCAATTAAAACTAGAATCGCAATTCCTGCGGGAATAAAATCCAAAAGACTCCAATTGATCTGGGCGGACATATTGGCCATTGCAAATGCATCTTTTTCAAATAGGAATAAAAAATCCTTAATATGAAGCCCAATCCAAGGAAGTGCAAAAGAAACTATACTGATAATTATTCCCAAAAAGGCAATTGAAATGGAAATCCACTTCTTGTAATTGATTTTTGCATCAATTAAATACCTTAAAGTTAAGGCCGACAAAAAGCTAATTGGATAATAAGCCATGGAAGAATAGTGGATGATTTTGGTCCCCACCAAACTGAAAAGAATTAGTATTACCCAAAGCAATATTATCATCCATCGCTGAAAATCAACTAGATGGGGACTTGCTTCCTTAAATTTACCCATCCCTCTAATGGCAAAAACACTTGCTGGGAAACATCCCAATAAAAGCACAACAAAATGATAACCTGCAAACCCACCATAACCGGCACCCCCGCTGGGTAATAATCCCCATCCCCGGATTGTAAAATCAATAAAAAATTCGGGGCCATTGATGGCCATGTCTATTCCAAACCAAATAAGGGTAACCCCTAAGGCCGAAAGGGAAAATTTAACAAAAGCCATTGGGCTAATGAAAAACCTAAATCTTTCTAAAATCCAATAAACAAAAAGGCAAAGGCCCACAATTAAATAAGCTACTGGTCCTTTGCTTAAAATCCCAAGACCAACGCTTGCTCCAGCAATTAGGAGGTAAATTGCTGGACTTTTAGAAAAGTATAAATCTCTCGTCCCTTTCTTTCTCCACATATATTGGATTAAAAAAAAGAGGCCATTAAAAATGAAAAAGTTAAAAATGGGATCAATTATACCTGATTTAAAATAAAGGAATGGTAAAATGCTTCCAAACCAACTTAATGCCCAGAGGAAGCCAAATTTTCGATCGTAGAGAAATTTTCCGGCTACGTATAAAAAGGGTAAAACAATAAATCCTAAAAGTGCATTTGGAAAACGGGCTGCATATTCATTAATCCCAAAAATTTTCATGGAAATAGCTTGAAGCCAAAAAAAGAGGGGCGGTTTTTCTGTAAAGGTTTCATAATTGATTTGCATCCGAAGATAATCGCCACTGACCGCCATTTCGCGTGCTATTTCTGCAAAGTTTATCTCATCCCAATCGAAAAGGTGTACTCCACCTAAAAATGGAAAAAACAACAAACCACAGACTAAAAACCAAAACCAAGTATTTCGATCAAAAAATTTCAATTGCCATATTTAATCAAATTAATCTTTTTGTCGAGAACCCCTTTTTTCCATTTCGAAGAAATAGAATAGGATAAAATACAAATTAAAGTGCCCAAAATGGACCCCGCGACAATGTCTTCTAAAAAATGTTGGGACAAATACATTCTGGAATATGCCGCTAATGCTCCAATACAGAAAAAGGTAAATTTCAATTTAGGATTCCGAATCACCAAAGCAATAAAACCCCAAAAGGCAAAGGCAGCAGTGGTATGTCCTGAAGGAAAACTTTTCATCATGTTCATTGTCACACCTTCTACAAGTCTTAGTTCTTGACTTCCTTCAAAATATTTTACTGGTCTTGGAACATCATTAAAAACAAAATTCTTTAGACTACCAATAAGTAGTAATGTAATTAAGCTACAGATTATTAATCCTAGAACGTTTCTCCATTTTACAAAAGCCAATATTGCGATTCCTGCTGGAAAGACCCATCCATCTCCTAAATGGGTTATATACTTAAAGAAAGAATCAAAAAATGGTGAATGCTTAGAATTTATCCAAAGATGAATTTCTTCTTTTTGAAAAATGCTTAAAAAAACAATCCCGGCACTAATGAAAATTAAGACCGGGATTAAAAAAGCATTGTTTTTTTTAAGGATTTCTTTTAATGTCATTTAGGCACCAATAGTATGTAATAACTCATGTACTTGGCTTTCCCAAAGTCGTTGGTCTTCTTCAACTTCATCTGGCTCACTAAAATCAATAACTATTAAGGAGGCATCCTGAGTAAGTTCGTCTACTTGGATTTTAAATTCGAAAAAATAATTCGTTCCTTCCTCTTCATCCTCTTCCCACTGAAAGCGGATAAATTTATCAGTTTTCTTTGTCAGCCTTTTTGCTGATCTTTCTTCACCATCCCAAATGAAAGTAAATTTCTCACCTCTAGAATTTACATTATCAGCAAACCATTCTGCGAGGCCGCTTGGAGTGGATAAATATGGGAATAGCATATGGGGAGATGCCTTAACTGGAATCTCTACTTCGTATTGAACTTTCTCTTCTGTCATTATCGTCTTTATGGTTGATTAACCTAGTGCGCAATATAGGAAAATTTGTTTTTCAGAATTTATAAGAAAAAGATTGTTCGAAGCTTTTTTTAAAAGGACAAAATATTATATTTGCAGCCCCAAAATGATGGCGCGGTAGCTCAGCTGGTTAGAGCGCAGCACTCATAATGCTGAGGTCGAGGGTTCGAGTCCCTCTCTCGCTACTTTGTTCTCCGAAACCTTTATGAAATAAGGGTTTCGGAGAATTATCAAAAAAAAACGGCACTGGAACGGTATTCTTAATTGTTTCAACAAGGATCCAAAGCGTACCTACCTTATTATGTGATCGAAAATGTATTTTTTTTGTTTCAAACAAAACAATCCGGCTTGGGGGAAATTTAATATCAAATTGAAAAACAAAATATAACTTCGAAACAAAAAGTGTAATTTAAACAAGACTGGTACGACAATAGCAATTTTACATTTTCATCGTTTTTTCCTCTTTAGGGATAAATCAATATTGTTCGACTTCCTTTAACATTGCATTTACTTGACAATAAAACAAATGATTATCCTTTGGCGTTGTTTATTTTTAGGAATTGACTTAGGCGTAATAAAAAAATTCATATTTTTATTAAATAAATATTTTAAGTTTGTCTCCCCATAGTGCAAGATTAAATGATAAAAGAAACCACTCAAAGAACCTCCCAAGAAAAAAACGACCAGGTTACATCAATGTTAAAAGTACTAGAAATGGCTTTTGACACTTTATCGGGACAGACAAGAGAATCACTTGAATACAATAAAATTGGTATTAGCACCAAAATGGCACAGAGTATTGAGAATGCCATCGATAAAGGTCCTTTGGAATCTATTTTGGATTTTGGCTCTAAAGTTAGCTTTGATGTGAAAAATTCTTTAAATCATCTCGTTAACCTTCATCTTTCAAGTTACAAAGAAAACATCACGGTTGTAAAAGTAGAAAAAAGAAACCCCTTGCATTTTCATATTTCTTTAAAATCAGATACTAGGGTTAATCGTTCAGAGGTAAATAGCTTTTTTGATCAATATTACATTTCAAGTTATTCAGAACAATTTCCCATTCTATTTACTTATGGGTCGGCTCAAAAAATTGAAGAAATTTCTGGTCTAGAAGAGGTTCGCTTTGCCTAATAATAATCATATTCACCAAGTAAAGCATAATCAAGAATTTATTA
>CAKZNE010000332.1 GCA_937129395.1 uncultured Cryomorphaceae bacterium
AGTAGGAAGATGATATTTGCAAATTTACCCGCAAGATGTAAAATCAGGATTTTTACGGTTGCAGGAGATTTTATTGATGAAATTAATCATGACCAAGATTATAATGGGGATGATATAAGATGGTTTAAAACATTTGGTGCTGAGGAGGCTGATGAAAATAGATTTTCAGGTGGTGAACACGCTTGGGATTTATTGTCATTGGATAGTCAGATCATCAGCAGAGGACTGTATATGTTTTCTGTAGAAGACCTTGACAGTGGAGAAAAATCCATTGGAAAGTTTGTAATAATTAAATAGATTAAAATTTAAAATTGCCATGAGAAAATTATTATTCTCAGCCTTTTTCGCTCTTACAGCATTAAGCGCTTTTGCTCAATACCCTTTGGTGAGCATTTCACAAATCAATCAGCCAACAGATTTAGCGGCTTGCAATGACACTTCTATTTATCAAAACGATACTGTAAGAACAGTAGCTGTGGTGGTAACAGATGGTGGCCTTAGTGAAGTAGCTTCCAGTTCTGTAATTGGTGGAAATCGCCCCTTCATTTTTATTGTAGATACTGCCAATGGTGGAATTCCAGGAAATTACAACGGAATTGAAATGATGCCTATCTATCAAAATTCTCAAGGTGCTTTTCAACCCCTTTCCATTGCAACCCAACTTATTGCTGGTGACATTATCGAAGTAACAGGAATCATCAGCTCATTTGGCAACTCCAACCAAATCAGCACCTTGGACGCAAATTCAATTACTTTAATTGGAAGTCAAAACCCACCAGTTTCTGCTGTAGTACCATTAAGTGATTTTAATGATGCCAACAGAGTAAATCAATTGACAACCGGAGAACCCTATGAAGGATCTTATATTGAATTGCAAAACGTAACTGTAACTACTGTTATCCCATTTGGCGGTGGCCGTATTAGCTTTGATGTTGCTGATGGCAATGGAAACACAATGAATATAAGTGATCGTTTTTTAGCACAAAGAACAAGCGCACATACCGTTGTAAATCCAAATTCTCCTGCTGGAGTAGGAAACCAAGGAAGTTTCGTTCCTCCAGTTCCGGGTACTTTTTACAACACTTTAAGCGGTGTAATCAGACATAGCGGAAATGGCTGTACTGGTGGCACAGGTAGAGGTTATGAATTAAACCCATTTTTGGATAATCATTATGATGTAGGCTATGCACCTCCATTTATTGATCAAGTAGACAGAGATCCAGTAGTACCAAATGATCAACAAGCTGCAGACATTTCTGCTGTTATTGTAGATTCCGACGGTACTGTAGATTCAGTATTTATTTACTGGACTGCCGATGCTACTATTAGCCCAAGTAATTTCACAAAAGCTCCAATGGCATTGGCTATTGGCTCCTCGGAAGATTATGAATTTACAATCCCTAATCACCCAAATGGAACCTTGGTTAGATATTATATTTATGCAGAAGATGATCAACAAAACCCTTCTTATTACCCAAGTACACCACTAAACCAAACAGAACCAAATTTCGATTTCTATACTGTTCGTCAGGATGGATTAACAATTGCCGATGTTCAGTTTAGCTTAAGTTCCAACGGAGATTCTCCATTTTTAGGAAAAGAAGTAAAAGTGAAAGGTGTGGTAACAGCATCTGCAAAAAATCACGATTTAGGTTATGTTTATATTCAAGATCCTATGGCTACAGAATATGCAGGAATTGCATGTATTGGACATTTTGGTCTTGCAGATCTTTACAGAAACGAATGGGTAGAAATTACTGGAGAAGTTCAAGAAAGCTTTGGATTTACACAAATCGCGGTAACCAATATCCGTCGTTTATTTAGCCATGATACTATTATGCCTATCACTGTTGATCCTTCAGATAGTGTGGCTCAAGCCAATGGATCTTGGGAGAAATATGAAAGTATGTTAGTGAAGTTTGAAAACCCAGGGTCTAAGATTTATATCTCGGACGACAATGCTGGATTTGGAGATTATAGAGTAGCTACTGATCCTTCTTTTGGAAATGGTAAATCAACTAGAGTTTTAGCTGGAAGACAATCAAATACTTCAGTTTCTTCTCTTTGGGTACAATTGGTTACGGATACAATCTATGAAAATACAGATGGTACCATGTTCGTGAGCGCCGTTACAACTTCCGATACCATGACTATGGATGCTATTGTTGGTCTTTTCTACTATGGTTTCTCTAATTACAGATTGTTGCCAAGAGCCAATGACGATATTATTGGGTTAAATGCGGCAATAGATATGAATGTTACTCACCCTAGTAATGTGAGTATTGAAGAAATTCAATCCAGCACTCAAGTATCTATTTTCCCAAATCCTACAAATACTATTTTCCATATCGAAACTGCTTTTAATGCTCCTTTTAGTGCAGTAGTTTTTGATTTGAATGGAAGAAAAATAATGGAAAACACAAGCTCCAATGGAGGAAGATTAAGTTTTGATGCTTCGTCGCTTGCCAATGGTGTTTATGTTTTAAAAATTGCCAATGATGCTGGTGAATTAATCAGCACCCAAAAGGTAATCGTTCGTAAATAATTTGATTAAAGCGACCTCAATTTTATTTTGGGGTCGCTTATTTATTTTTATAATGCTGTATAAGTCTATTCCTTTTTTGCTCATCCTTTTCATTTTCGGTTCTTGCCGAAAAGGAGATGCCAATGCCAATAAAGCACCCAACACCAAATTATCAGTTAGTGTTATTGATCTAACAGGTGATGATCGGCTCAATTCCAAAGTGAGAATGAGTTGGTTTGGAACCGACTTGGATGGATTTGTTGAAGGTTACGAGTTTTCCCTAGACAATCAAAACTGGACCTATACCACTATTCAGGATTCGGTCTTTATTTTCCCACTGGAAGCAGGACAAGACACTACAGATGTTGATTTTTATGTTCGTTCTATTGACAATGAAGGATTAACCGATCCAACACCTGCTTATCTAAAAGTACCTTTAAAAAACTCAGCTCCCGAAGCTTCTTTCGACAATGACCGTGGCCCAAAAGACAGCGCCTTTTGTGTAAGTACCTTTTATTGGAGAGCCAGCGACCCTGATGGAAATGAAACGCTGCAAAAAGTATTTCTAAAATTTAATGAAGGTAGCTGGACAGAAATTGCCAGGAACCAAAACCTTATTTCCTTTCTTGTAGACACCGCCATTAGCTCAGGCCCGGCAACAGGACAAATCTATTACGGCAGAAATTCTACAGCCGAATCTTTCACCATTGATGGGCTTCTTCCCAATGCTGAAAATACATTATATATAAAAAGTGTGGACCTAGCTGGAGCTGAAAGTCCAGTGGATACGGCTGATTCTTTCTATTTAAAAAACAAAACTCCAGGAATAAATACACTTTGGCTTAATGGGCATGTGGCTGCAGTGGCACACCAATACAGAGGATTCTTAAATAATGCTGGGGTTTCTTATGACTTCCTAGATTATGGCTCCAACTCAGGGGCTGGACAACCCGTTTATTGGGATCCTACTTTTAAAATTATTTTGAGCCTTTATGATAAACTTTTCCTAAATGCCCCAACTTCCCTTTTTCCAAATACAGTTACTGGGGAGAATACCATATTGCTTAATTATATTGGAAGAAGTGTGGAACAGTTTCACAACAATGGAGGAAAAAGCTTTACCACCTGTGCTCTTCTTGCTCGAAAAATTGAAGATCTTGAAAACGTAGCTGGTCCATTTGCCATGGAAAACACAGAAAATGAAAATGGCTTTACACGTATTTTTTTAGATAGTGCTCTAGTTAACACGGTGGATACGATTCGATTCCCAAAACTCCACCCTGGTTCTATTCAAACTGGAGTGGTACCCATTATTAAATCCGCGGATTCTGAAACATTTTTCAGAGGCCAATTAACAAAATACCAAGGTTGGACTGGTGACAATGTTCTGGGTACCATTAGGCGAGGGTCGAATAATAAAATTAGTCAAGTTTTTATTGCCGTTGAATTACACAATTATGTAGCTCAGGGTTCCAGTGCTACAATAGAATTATTAATTGGAGAAATTATGAAAAATGAATTTTAGAGCTCTCCTTTCCTTATTGGCATTATTAACATTGATTGGTTCCAATTCGATTCAAGCTCAAGATGTTAAACCTGCCACCTTAACGGGAAAAATCATAGACGGATCGGACAATAGTGGTTTAGTAGGGGCCAGTGTTCTTTTAGTAGGTACTTATAAAGGAGCATCAACCAATATCGATGGTGAATTTGTAATCAGCGGCATTAAACCTGGCGATTACCAAATTAAGGTTCAATATTATGGTTATGAAACCAAGCTTTACAATGGCTATAGCTTTGCACCCTCGGAAACCAAAACCTTAACGGTAACCTTAAATCCACAATCCGAATCCTTAAATGAGGTTGTTATTGTAGGAAAACCCAGTCAGATTAACCTTGAAGATGCTCGATCTGAAGTAAGCATAAAGGCAGATGATATTGCCAATATGAATGCGCGCGATGTAAAAGAGGTTTTAGAATTACAAGCAGGAGTTGTAAAAACACAAGATGGACTTCAGATTAGAGGAGCACGTGTTTATGAAACCGAATATATTGTTGATGGTATTTCTGCTCAAGATCCTTTGGCGGGAACTGGTTTTGGAGTAGATGTTTCCAGTAGTTCTATTTCCAATATTGACCTAATTACGGGTGGAGCCGGAGCCGAATATGGCGGAGGTTCTTCAGGGGTTGTAAATACTCAAATAAAGGAAGGAAGCAAAGAATTCCAAATATCAGGAAGCATCCAAAGAGACTATATTGCCAATAGTGATATTGCATCATCTTTTAATACAGATAGAGGCGAAATTGCAATGGGGTTTGCTATTCCAATGGGCAAAAAACAACTTACCGTTTTTACTAGTGGTAGTATGTATATGACGGATGAATACTTCGGTGCAACGGCTAACCAACTGCAAAGTTCACTTCTTCCTTCAAGTTCTGAAACTTGGGCACCTAGACAAACAAATTCCTGGACCCATACTTTAAAACTGGGATTCAAATTCAAACCCGGAACAAAACTTACTCTTACCAACCAGCATTCTTTGAATATCAACCAAAACACAAGAAGTTTGCAAATTGTTGGTTTTGATGCTATTCTAACTCCCGGTTTTCAATACAATAGAAGCTTAAACCTGGACAATGCCACAACCTATACTCATCATTCCAATCTTACAGCCTTAAACTTCAATCATCTCATTAATTCCAAATGGGGGATTTCACTTTCCTTAGGTAGATTGTTTACCAACCTTAGAGCCGATGCAAATGGGCGTCCGTTTAGAGAGGAAACTGTGGATCAAATATTAGATGAACAAAATATAACCACCTATCCTATTGATATTTTTAATGCCTATAGTCAATTTGGGGTAAACTATGTTCTTCCAGGAAATGGATTGGTAAACAATGGTGGAATAAGTTCTACTTGGCACGATCACTATGCTGAGGAATATACCATTAATGCCAAGGTAGCCTATGTACCCAGCCAGGTTCATGAATTTAAGTTTGGTATTCAAAATAAGTTTAAAGAATACCAATGGGTTGATGTAACAAGACCATGGGTTGGGGCGCCAATTAAAATTAACGATACACTTACTACACCTTCCATAAGTGTAGGTTCAAGTAATGATATTTGGAAAGTAAATCCCATAGAAGGAGGTATTTATGCCCAAGACAAAATCGTTTACAAAGGAATTATTGCAACTCTTGGGGCGAGATTAAATTATTGGGCTCCTGGTACTTTTGCAGATGATGCGGTTGAAAATCCGGACGCACCGGTAATCGATCAAATTCGTGAGGATTACCAAGACAAAACATTTGGTCTATTCGGATTAAGTTGGAAGGCAAGGTTACTCCCCAAAATCAATGTTTCATTTCCTGTTACAGAGAATAATGTATTGTATTTCAATTATGGGCATAGCATGAGGCTCCCCCACCCACGTTTTATGTATGCCGGATTAGATCCAGAATTTCAAGACCGTTCTTTTCTTTCCAGTTTAGGAAATCCAGATTTGGATCCAGAAGTAAATGTTTCCTATGAAATCGGATTAAAATCTAAAATAACCAAAGATTTGGGGCTTACTGTAACTGCATATAATAACAATCGATTTGATTATATCGTTTCGAGAAGCGCCATTGTAAAAGATCAAACAGGTAGACCTGTAACCAAGACTCTTTATATCAACCAAGATTACGCAAAGATTTATGGAGTGGAACTAGGGCTGAATTATAGAATTGGCGACTACTTTACTACTTTCTCAAATATTGCTTATCAAGTGGCAAGAGGGAAATCCAATTCGGCTAGAGAAAGTTCGTTGCAAATTGCGCAGAATGGAGAAATTAGCCTTACCTCAGAACAGTTTTTAGCTTTTGATAGACCTTGGAATGTAAACCTTGGTTTAATATTCAATCCAGATAGCACTTTGGCATTTTTCAATATTAATCCATCGGGTTTTAGGGCCTTTTTATCCTATCAGTTTACTTCTGGATACAGATATACTCCACAGGTTCAAACGGGATCCAACGATTTAGGGCGCCCTCAATACCAAGAGCAAACCGACAAATACCTGCAAGAGACGGCAGACAATTGGCATCGTTTTGATCTAAAAATGTCTTATCAATTGCCCCTTGGATTTAAAAATGGAAAAGGAATTTCCCTCAATATGGAAATTCGAAATTTATTGGACAATCAAAACTCACAAATTATTAATCCTATTACCGGAAGAGCGTATGAATATGGGGATGATGTTCCCAATACTTGGAGAGACCCAAGACCTCAATATAATGGTCCACAAGAAAGAGGTACCGACCCTCGAAACCCGGCCCGTTATTTAGCGCCAAGACAAGTATTATTCGGACTAGAATTCAAATTTTAAGATGATTAAAAAACTACATATCATCCTATTTTTGAGCATCTGCGTAATGATGACTCAAGCACAGGTTCTCCCAAATTTTGGAGGAGAAAGAGCGGGACTTTCAACATTAAGTTTCCTGAAAAATGATCTCAACCCACGATCAATTGCGATGGGTGGCTCTAGTGTTTCCCTTACGGGTGATGCATTTTCAGTACTTACAAACCCTGCGGCATTGGCCAGTTTAGAGCACAGCAGTTATGGTGTTTCCCATTTGTTTTTAGGAGGCGGTATAAACCAATCTCTTTTAACGGGGAATTATTTGTTAAAAGATAAAATTACCCAGTTGGCTTTTAGTCTAAACTCTTTAAACTCAGGAGAGATGGAAGAGCGCACCGAATTTCAACCCCAAGGTACTGGGCGTCAAGTTTATGTTAGCAATATTGCATTTGGTCTTACTTATGCCCGAAAGCTTTCAGAGGTTTTTAATGCCGGTGTTACTTTAAAATACATTTACGAGGGAATTGCAAATTACAGCAATCACAACGCAACGGTAGACATTTCCTTTCTGTACAAAACCGATTTTAAAAACCTGCAATTTGCAGTGATGGTTCAAAATTTTGGTGGGAATTCTGCTTTGGGAAACACGGAAAAAGATATTCCAGTAATCTACAATAGAAGTACAGGAATTAATTTAGATGCGAATACAGTTCCAACTGTTTTCAGTTTGGGATTGAGTTTTACTCCCATGGAGCAGGAACATCAAAGTATAACGGCGAGCATTCAGTTAAATCACCCGAATGACAATGCAGAAAATTTCCGTTTTGGGATGGAATACGAAGTGCGCAAATTATTCTTTGCAAGGGCTGGGTATAAAATCAGTGTTAAAGGACAAAACTTACCCACTTTTGGTTTTGGTTTGAGAAGCCAAATGGGTGGAAGACCACTTTATATTGATTATGCAATGAACCCAACCAACTTTTTAGGATTTCAACATTCTATCGGCTTAAGGATGGATATTTTAAAAGATTTAAGATAATGAGGCAGATACTAAAATTACAATTTTTGGTTTTTGCAGTATTGGCATTAACGGCTTGTGAAAACTATTTTGGCGATAAAACCGATATTGGATTTATTGATGTACCTATTGCAGATGCTCGTCAAGTTGCCTACGTTCCTATCCAACCCCCTTTAACCGATTTTACTCGCCCGGTGGATATTTGTATTGGTTTTGATGGATTAATTTATATCGTTGATGAAGGTTCTGAAGAGGTAATTGCAATGGACGAATCAGGCAGAATATTAGGTCGGATTGCTATTCAAGGTGCAACATCTGTAACTCAAGATCGTAGGTTTGATCTTTTGGTAATTGGTACCGCCGACACTTTAATAAGCAACAACACCAAAACCTTTACGGCAATTTACCGCTTAAGGATGATTGGGTCGAGTGGTTATAATATCTCAAATGCTACCATTATCAATAAAATTGTTCACCCTTTTTATGAAGGCTCAAGTTTTTCAAGTAATGATGATTTTGTAAAGTTTAATCGAATTGGCATAATAGCAAACAATTCAGATGTGGAAAGGAATAATCAATGGTATGTTAGTAGAACAGGGCCTGGAACAAGCACCTTAAATCCCGATGATGCTATCGTTTGGTTTGGAAATGATGATGAAAGAATTTCCAATATTTCAGTAAATACATCAAGTGGTCTGTTTCGAGATTATTTTGACAATCCGGTTGGTTTAACGAGCCTTTCCCAACCGCCGCAGTTTACGGCAATCAATAGCAATGACTTTTTATTCACCTCTTCCGAATCAGATAATTCATTGAAAGTTCAGTATATCCAATTTTTAGAAACTGAATTTGGAGCGGAATTCAGGCCATTAATTCTTGCTTCTAGTGGTGATACCTCATTGGCAGACGGTTATATTAATTCACCCGGAAAATTCAATAACCCTGTAGATGTTACCGTTGCCGGTGATGGCACACGTTATATTTTTGTGGCTGATGCCGGTTCCGATTCTATTCATCAATTTACGGCTACAGGATTAGAAGGAGTGTTACCTCCTCCAGCAACGGGTATAAGCAAATATCAAAACACAAGTTTTGGTGGAACAAGCACTCCTGGATCTCCGGAGTTAACTAAGTTCAATGACCCAATGTCCGTCGCTTATTTTAATGAAATCCTTTATGTTGCCGATGCTGGTAATGGACGTGTTTTGCGGTTTAAGCTTACCACAGACTTCGACTAAACTTATCGTTAATTAGGTAGAACTTCACCTTAAATAAGTAGTTTATTGGATTTGCAACAAGGTCCTTTGTAGTATAAGCTAATTCTCTATATTTGTTTCATAGATGAATGGACGTCGTTTACATATTACACTTTTCACAATAGTATTCTCCATAATGAGCTTGGTTTCAATGGCTCAAAAAGGAAACAGTACTACGGTAAGACCAAATCCACTTGCATCTTCAGTTAACGCTTGCCAATTATACGTGGCAACAGCTTTTACTCCCAACGATGACGGTATCAATGATAAATTTGTAATTAAGCACAATGGTGATTGTGAATTAATTGAATTTGACATTAAAATATTTGACCGTTGGGGAAGGTTGGTTTACGAATCGGAAAAGTCGGATGAAGAATCCGCTTGGGACGGAACCAATCAAGGAAATTCAGTAAAAGAAGGGGTATATATGTGGAAAGTATATGCCAAAATGAGCGACCCTCAAAACAGCAGTGAAGCAGTCATCGTAAGCAAACAAGGAACTGTAGTGCTTATTCGATAATTCTTTAAATTTTTTGGATTTTTTTAAACTAATTATTGATTTTTTGATTTAATTAGTTGTCCTATTTATCACTATCAAAATGCAAACTGCTACAATTCTAAGCATGCCTCTATCACATGCTCAACTGGTAGACATTTTCTTGAATTTTTCAAAAGAAATTGGCCTGCCTCAAATTTCTAAAACCCTTAATGGCAATGAAGAATTGCATGGATTACAAGCCGAAAATGGACATATTTGCCTAGATGTGGATAAGATTAAATTCCCAGGTGATGTATTAAAGTTAACAGCAAGAATGGCCATTTGCAAACCCGAAATACGAAGTAAATTGGTGGGTTCTGGGATCCAAAATGATCATCTTAAGGAACAAAGAGAAATTGCTGCCCTATTATGGATTTATGCCGCTTGTGAAAAACTAAATATCGGACCCGAAATTGTACTTCAAAACGATAAAACCAAAGGGGAAACAGAATGGTTTTTGGATAATTTTAAAAGAAAAAACTATATCGGTCTTCCTTTGCTTGGTTCCATGAATCTAGCAAAAAAAGCGTCATTTCCTGAAATGGAAAATTGGTTGAGATCCTAATTTGGAAAATTAATACGTCGATTTTATTTCAATTAACAAAGGGGAGTTAAAAATTGCCTGAGGCGATATAATTTTTTCCTCCCAAGGAATATTATCACCATAACGTTCAAGCAATTGGTCCTCGATTGAATGCCAATCAAATTCGTTTAATTCTTTAAGTTCGCCAATCTCTATTCCCAACAATTGATTGAAGATTTTCCAAACCAATTCAGAACAGTAAATTCTGTCATCAGACCATTGGAAATAAGAATCGTAAGGTTTCCCCAAATAAGAATCTACCAATTGTTGCCAATGCTGCTTTCCTTTCTCGGTTTTTAGATATTCAATATTTCGTATCCTTTTAATAACATATTTAGAATCCTCTCCTCTATTAATCCAATCTTTTAATGCCGTTCTTTTTACGGGTTGAACTCCTTCTAAGACAAAAAATTCACCCTTAATCCTTTCAATAATCCCCACATGACTGTATGGTGAATTGCTGGCTTCCTGGATTGCAAAACTTTGGTCCGAAGTTGAAGTTTGAAAAATGATATCACCCATATGGGGATTATTATTTTCGGAGGAATACTCCTCAACTCTATTTTCCCAAACTTCCGCTTGCTTTTCTTCATCCTTAGCACCCAATTTTTTCATTACATACTGGGTAAGCCAAAACCCTCCTACAAAGGCCAGCACCATTATTATTCCGATTCTAATATTTTTTTTCATCTAATTTTCTGTTAATTGAAACCCGGAGCAAAAAGTATTATTCGCCCAAGATTCCCCACATTTTTGATATTTTTGGTAGGCCTTTTCCGCTCTTTTTTCAATTTTTTCTGGACTTTCATCTAAAATCCAACCATCAATTGCAGCTTTCAAAGTATATGCCTCTGGGGCCATAATTTTAGCTGTCCAAAGTAAAGGATTTGCACAAGCATCCCCTATTTCGTCGTAAAAAAAGTCGCGGCTATAACAGGCCAAAATAATTACATCAATCGGATCTTCCGAATGGGGTTTTAATTTTGCGCTGGTTGAAAACTCCATTAATCCATCATGACCACAATAGGCCAACAAATCTGAAGATCCTCCAAAAACCAATGTTTTTCCTTTCCAATCAATGCTATCAGGATTTTGAGCATTTGAGGCTTCCAAAAAGTCGTCGATGCAGGTTTTTATTTCTGTTCCCTTATAGGCATCCGCCATTAAATAAACATCCTTTGAAACATGTTTGAATAAAATTCTTTCCAAAATAAAAGAGCTGTCGCAGGGCAAACTTTTTACAAAGATCCAATCAGGACTTTTGTTTTTAAAATAGGTTTTTACACCATAAGCTGCTCCCCAATAAAGGTTATTACGAGCATCATCCCCATTTCCTAAAATTGCGGGAACGGGAGCTATTCCTTGACTAAGATTATCTGCGAGAGCTACAAAAACATGGATGGTTTTTGTTTTGGCAAAAGAGGAAAAAGAAAAAAGAAAGACTATAGAAACTAAAAGTTTTTTGAACATTGGTCTGGATTTGCTTGTACTAACTGTAAATCAGGATTCTTTAGTATTCAAAAGATACTTATTGATGATTCCACTTAGTTCATTTGCTTGGTTATGAATCATAAAATGACCAGCTTTTTCTACTGGAACTGTTGTTTTGTCTTTCGGAAATGGAATAAGTTTATCCTTTGTTCCGTGAATTTTCAAAACATTTTTCAGCCGCACTTCATTAGACCAAGTTAGAAGATTATGCATTGCCCATTTGTTAAATTTAGGGTCTGAATCTTTTAATATTTGTGCCAACAAGGATTTGTCCTTTGGTTTGAAAAAATAATTCGCCATAAAAAAGGGAGGAATAAAAAAGGAGGCCGGTAATAGCTTGTGGATTCCAAATTGACCAAAACGTCTATAAACGTGTGGCAAATCATGGTAAGTTTCTGCTGAAGAAATAAGAATACAGAATTCTGGTTTAACTATCTTGGTAAGTTCCACAGCCATAAGACCTCCAAAACTCAATCCCAAAACACCAAACTTTTCACCTTCAGGAAGAAGTTCCTTATAGCTTTTCGCATAATCTTCAAGGTTCATTTTAGGACTAAAATCCAACCACGGCAAATGAATCAGATCGCAGTCAATTTTCAAATTTTCAAAAACCCTTTCGTCAACTCCTAGTCCACTAAATGCAAATATTTTCATCCTTTTTAAAACAAGTCCCTAAGTTAATCCTTGCATCGGTTTGGAATTAAAATCACACGCTAATATTTTATATATTTAAACCGAAGGCGTAAAATTTTTGTTAAGCCAATATGAAAATTATATTTTTTATTTCCCTTTTTGGGTTTTTAGGATTTCCTCAGCAGAGTGAACACCAACTTACCATAAAATTTAATGGTATTCAATTAAATGAAGGTCAGGTTTTGGTGAAAATTGTGGATAAAGATGGTAAGGAAATCGCCGGCCATAAATTAGTGGTTCAAAACAAAAAAGCGCAATTAACCGCAGAATTACCAGCAGGTTCATATGCCATTTCAGCTTTTCATGATGTAAATAATGACAACAAACTAAATACCAATCCTGTGGGTTTACCTACCGAAATTTATGGTTTTAGCAATGATGCAAGAGGCTGGTTTGGTCCCCCGGATTTAGAAGATCAATTAGTTGAAATCAAACAAAATACCTCAATTAACATTACACTTAAATAATGAGAATTTTAAAATTGTTCGCCATTAGCTTTTGTTTTATGGCTATTGGTTCTTGCTCCTTTTTTGGTTCATCAATTTCGAGGATGATCAACAATTCGGATATTATTTCCAAAAACTTTAAGGCCGAAGAGGAATTTAACTTTGATAAAAAACTCATTGTTATTAAGGTATTGCTAAAAGGGAAGGAATACGAATTCATTTTTGATACGGGTGCTTCCATTTCCATTTTATCACAGGACGCCGCCAATGCTTTAAATATTAAAGAAGAAGGAGCTAGCTATATAAATGATAGCCAAGGAAATAGGCAAAAACTAGGATTGGCAAACTTGGACACTGTAAATATTGCAGGTGTGCTTTTTAAGGATATTGCCGTAAGTATTATTGATTGGCCAGAATATTCTGCCGTGGAATGTTTAGGAAGGGACGGCTTAATAGGAAACAATTTAATTCGCCATTGCAATTGGATTATTGATTACGAAAATAAAAAGTTGATTTTTAGCGATGGGCATTTGGGAGATGATGATTTTCTAAATGTTCCCATGAAATACGGAAAATCCAGACCGCGACTTGATATCCAAATTAATGAAAAAACCCTGTCGAATGTTTTGCTGGATTTAGGTTCTGGCGGAGGGTTGGACATTGGATTAGCCCAAGCCAAAAGTTTAGATATTGATTCTAGAAATTACCCCAAAGTGTATACGCTCGATGGCAGTTCACAAGGTTTATTTGGATCAAAGGTAGATAGTGTTGTTACCGTAAAAATTGATAGTCTTGGTTTCGGAAATGGGAAATACCTCCTTTACAACTCATCCTTAGACATAGAAAGCGAAAAGGGCGGAAAAATTGGAAATCAAATTCTGAAAAGGGGCTTGCTGCATTTGGATTATGAAAATAATATAATTGGATTTAAGCCTTACGAATCCATAACCAGGTTTAAGGATGAAAGAAGCTTTAGTTTTTCTCCTTCTCTTGGTAAAAATGGACTGTATATTTCATCCATTAATCTTAAGGGAAAAGCAGATCAATTGGGTTTGGAATATGGTGATAAAATAAAAAGTCTAAATGGTAAACAAGCCCAAGATTTCCCCGATTATTGCAGCTATATAGAATTTATTTTTTCGGATATTCGCTATAGTGACAGTTTGATTGTGGTTATGGATCAAAAACCAGAAGAATCATTAATATTCCATAAAAAATCGTTGTGGGAAAATTAAAAATAATCCTTTTAGCAGGTTTTCTTATTTCAAATATCCAAACTAAAGCCCAAATTTACAACGGGCATTATATTCCTTTTGGATTGGGATATTCCTTTCAAACCGTGAAAGATCAGTCTTTATCTCCAGTAAGTTATTCTGGAAATTTAGGATCCCTTTCCTCAGGCTATTATTATCAAAATAAAAATTGGCTTAGCCTTTTCGATGTTTCAGGATTTGGTGCGTTTTTGTATCCAAATGTAAATCGAGAAAACAATTCCAACTCCGCGATTAGCATCAGTGGCAGAGCTACCTATAGCATGTCTTATAAGGTTTATGAAAAAAGGGAATGGCAATTTTTTGCGGGCTTGTTAAGTCACAATGTTTGGGATTATAGAGATATTAGCTCCTTTTCCAATAACAGTTTTAATTTTAACGGTTTTATTTCAGGAGGAATAAATCTTGTAAGTCAGAAGAACTTTAAATTTTGGAATCAAGATTTTGGATTTCAATATAGTTTAGGAATTCCTTTTTCAACCTATGCTTTACGTCCGGGCTATATAAAACCATTTATTGCTGATGAAATAGGTAGTAGGGAATTTTATTTTTGGGGAGATTATTACGCCATTGATTCTAAAACTGAATTGTTTTGGAGAATGAACCCGAATAATTTTATTCGCCTCTCTTATCAATGGGAATTCAATGAATTAAATGCACTAAATAAAGTTCAGGTAGCGAGCCATTTTTTAACCCTGTCAACCATTTTTGGATTTTGAAAAAACTAATTCTCCTTTTATTCTTTAGCTCACTAATTGTATCCTGCGAAAAGGCGCTTTTAGACGAAGATCCTCAAAATGATCCACAAAGTAATTTTGACATTTTATGGAAATCTGTTGATGAAAAATATTCTTTTTTTGAATTGAAAAACATCAATTGGGATTCTATTTATAGTCATTACGACCCAAGGGTAAATGCAAACACTAGCGATGAAGACCTCTTTGCTATTATGGATAGTATGTTATATAGCTTAAGAGATGGCCATGTAAACCTTGTTTCAAATTTCAATATTAGTAGAAATTGGGAGTGGTATTTAAATTCTCCACCAAATTTTAATTATGACGTTGTAGAACGAAACTACCTTGGTCCCAATTATAGAATTTCCGGTGGTTTAAAATACAGCATCATCGATTCGGTTGGTTATTTATATTATGGTAGCTTTTCAAGTGGTTTCAGTATCGAGCATCTTCAGGCTATGACCAATTATTTTAAAAACACAAAAGGGGTTATTGTAGATGTAAGAGATAATGGAGGAGGATCGCTAAACAATGCTCTGGTATTAACCCAAGTCTTTGCGGACAGCACCAAACAGGCTTTGATTACGGTTGAAAAAACGGGTCCTGGACATTCAGATTTCGGTAATGCCTTAGCTTATAATTTAG
>CAKZNE010000333.1 GCA_937129395.1 uncultured Cryomorphaceae bacterium
GAACAAAATTTTCTATTGGATAGCGCCCTTCGTTTTTTATACAAATACGATCCACTGAAAAAGGATCATGGTTTATGGGTGCACTATTTCTTTTTAAGGAAAGACTACCAAGGGCTTGCAAAAATTTGCGAGAATGTTGGTGATGAAAAGCTCCTTTCCCAGAATGCAAAAATGTCCTATACCAATTATGATGCTTGGACTTGCTATCGTCTTGGTGAGGCATTTATTAGGTTAGGAGAAAATAAAAGGGCCTTAAAATACTATGAAAGAGCTTGTGATTTAGGGCCTTTTATTTCTGATTTTAGGAATAAGCTTGGTGTTGCTTATTTGAAGTTGAAAAATTTTGAAGATGCAGAAATCCAGTTTGCTAAATTGTTAAAAGAAAGCCCTTCGCATAAGGAAGGGCTTAATAATTTGGGATTTTGTTTTTTAAATGATTTTAAATATGAGGAGGCCATTGCTTATTTTAAAAAGGCAATTTCTCAAGATCCAGATTACCTTTTGGCATGGTTAAATTTAGCCAACGCCTATAATCAACTTTCCAAAACAGATGAATTGAAAAAGGTTTTATTGGAAATTCTTAGGATTGAACCAAACCATAAAATGGCCTTGCAAATTTTAGAAAGCCTAACTTAAATCGGGTAGGGACGTAGGTTCATTTCTAAATACAAGGGAGTCATTTTCTGTATCAATTAAAATCATACTGTCCTTTTCAAAGTTATTGGCAAGGATCCATTTTGACAGTTCATTTAAAATCCTTTTTTGAATTAACCTTTTGATCGGCCTTGCTCCGTATTGAGGATCGTATCCTACTTCAGCCAAATAAGAAATCGCCTTTTGAGTAGCCTCAATTGCAATATTTTGTTTTTTCAATAAACCTTTCAATTCCGTGATTTGAATTTCAACAATTCGCTTTATTTCTTTTTTTCCAAGAGGAAGAAACATAATCAACTCATCAACTCTGTTAAGAAATTCTGGACGTAATGTTTTTCGGATCAAGGACATTAGTTCTTCCCTAGTATTTTCAAATATTTCCGCCCTATTTTCTTCCGTACTTTTCTCAAAGCTTTCTTGGATTATTCCAGAACCAATATTGGAGGTCATGATGATAATTGAGTTTTTAAAATTAACGGTTCTCCCTTTGCTATCTGTAAGGTGACCTTCATCCAAAACCTGCAATAAAATATTAAAAGTATCAGGATGCGCTTTTTCAATTTCATCTAAAAGTATTACTGAATAAGGTTTTCTTCGAACTGCCTCTGTCAATTGTCCACCTTCTTCATATCCAATATAACCAGGAGGGGCGCCAATTAATCGACTTACTGAATGCCTTTCCTGGTATTCGCTCATATCTATTCTGGTAATAGAATTCTCATCATTAAATAAGAAATCGGCTAATGCTTTGGCCAACTCTGTTTTTCCAACCCCAGTTGTACCAAAAAAGATGAAGGACCCTATTGGTTTTTCAACATCCTGAAGTCCGGCTCGGCTTCTTCTTACAGCGTCGGAAACGGCACTAATAGCTTCTTCCTGCCCCACAACTCTTTTTCGAAGTTCATCTTCCAATCTCAAAAGTTTTTCTTTATCGCTTTCGAGCATTTTATTTACTGGTATTCCTGTTGATCGACTTACTACTTCTGCAATATCCTCATATTCTATTTCCTCTTTTATAAGTGGAGATTTATCTTTTAGCGATTTTATTTTTTCATCATATTGGGCAAGGTTAATTTCAGTTTCCTTCATCTTTCCGTAGCGAATCTCAGCCACTTTTCCATAGTCACCTGCTCTCTCTGCTCTTTCTGCTTCAATTTTTAGATTTTCCAATTCTTCTTTGCTAGCCTGTAAACCATCTATAATTTCCTTTTCATCCAACCATTTTGCATTCAAGGTTTTTCTAGATTCATTAATATTTGCAAGATCCTTTTTAAGGTTGGACAAGTGGCTACTTTTTCCTTCACGTTTTATGGCCTCAATCTCAATTTCCAATTGCATAATTTTTCGATCGAGCTTGTCAATTTCTTCGGGTTTGGAATTGATTTCCAGTCTAAGTTTGGCCGCGGATTCGTCAATAAGATCAATTGCCTTGTCTGGTAAAAAACGATCTGAAATATATCTTTGTGACAGTTCTACAGCTGCAATAATAGCTTCATCTTTTATTCTAACCTTGTGGTAGGTTTCGTATTTTTCTTTTATTCCCCTTAAAATAGAAATGGCAGATTCGGTATCGGGTTCTTCGATTAAAACCTTTTGAAACCTTCTTTCTAAGGCTTTATCTTTTTCTAAATATTTCTGGTACTCCGCCAATGTGGTAGCTCCAATTGCTCGTAATTCTCCCCTCGCCAATGCAGGTTTAAGAATGTTTGCTGCATCCATGGCTCCTTCTCCTCCGCCTGCGCCAACAAGGGTGTGTATTTCGTCAATAAATAAGACTATTTCCCCTTCAGAGTCAATTACTTCTTTTACTACTGCCTTTAGCCTCTCTTCGAACTCACCTTTATATTTTGCACCAGCAACCAAAGCTCCCATGTCCAAACTAAAAATTTGTTTTTCTTTTAAATTATCGGGTACATCACCTTGAATTATTCTATGTGCCATGCCTTCTGCAATTGCAGTTTTTCCAACACCAGGTTCTCCAATTAAAATAGGATTGTTTTTGGTTCTACGGGATAATATTTGCAATACTCTTCGAATTTCTTCATCCCTTCCAATTACTGGATCTAGTTTTCCTTCCCTTGCTAATTCATTTAAGTTTCTTGAATATTTTGCCAAAGAATTGTATTTGCTTTCCGCCGATGCTGTCGTTGCATTTTCACCTTTCCTTAAATCCAAAATTGCTTGTTTTAAATTTTTGGATGTTATCCCATTGTCCTTCATGAGTTGAGCAACGCTATCATTCCCTTCTTGTATGGATTGAATTAAATGCTCCAGTGAAATATAATCGTCTTTCCATTCTTTGATTTTTAAATGCGATTTATTTACAGTTTCACTTGCGGCCTTGCCAAAATAAATTTCGCCACCCTGAATTTTCGGGTAAGATTCGAGAATTTTATCCAATGTTTTTAAAAAAAGTTCCTCGTTTACACCCAACTTTTTCAATAGGAAGGGAAATACATTTTCATCAACAAGAGAAATTCCTTTTATTATATGTCCATTTTCAATTGCTTGATGCCCAAATTCCATAGCCAGCTGTTGGGCTTTATTTAAGGCCTCTTGGGATTTTATTGTGAATTTATTGTTGTCCATTTTTCAAATGTGATTTCTTGATAATGGTCAAATTTTAGTCCATTTGAAAATAGATGTTAATATCAGGTCAATCTGACGTTTAGCCTAGATTTTGGCTGAAGTTTTGGCATAAAAAAAGCCTCCCAATTGGGAAGCTTTTTTTATGTGCATGAATATTAATTTATTGGGTGATAATCAATTTTTTGGTATATGCCTCACCTTCAACTTCAATTTTTACAATATACATTCCGGCATTCCAATTGGAACCGTCGAGATCAATTCTGTTTACACCCACTTCTAATTCTGTATCTATTCTTTGCATTAGCTGACCAATAGAATTAACAATTAGAATAGAAGCGCTTTTCGGCGTAGGTGCAAAAATAGCCAACTCAGAATGAGAATTTGTTGGGTTAGGAGAAAGGTCTGCAACAACTACATCTTCTGGAATGATGTACTCTTCTTCACCAATTACATCCTGAGGGCCCTCACTAACTTCTTTAAAACAGAAATCATCGATTGCCCATCCTGGAAAGTTTAGATCATAATCTGTGGCGAAACGGAATCTAAATATTGCTTTAACTCCTTGTTTCTGAAATGCAACTCTATAATCGGCAAACTGCCAAGTACCCGTGTTGGTAGTGTCCGAAAATCCTGGTTTGATAATATCCAAAGCGGTAACATAATCTGTGTTGTACCAGTTTGTATCTACCTTGGATTTGTATCCAACTGTTCTCCACGTTAAACCGCCATCAAAAGTTACTTCAATGTTTCCGCCATCATGGAATGCTTCTGTTTCAAACCAATGTTGGAAACTCATTTCATAGGTGACATTTGAATCGAGGATGAAAATAGGTGTAAATAAGGATGATTTATCTAAATCTCTATAAACACTGTCTAATTTGGTCATCCAAACATTAACACCACTAAAAGGGCTAACGGAAAGTAAAGGAGTTCCTTTTTCCCAGGTTTGATCTTCATCAAATGATTCGGAATTTAAAGCAATCCAAGGACTAATATTTGGATCCGTTCCTTCAAAATCGTTGCAATAGCTTGCGCTATCACTGGTGGTCATGTCAACTTCACCCAAAACAGTAATTGTGGTACATAAAGTATCATCCAAAGGAACACCATCTCCTCTATTATTTGGTAATCTTGTAATGATACAAATATCGTGTACCCCAGAAGTTACACTGGCCCCATCCCATTTGCTTTTTAAGGTTTTTGTTTGTCTTCCTCCTGATCGAAGTTTTGGATCGAATTCGTAAAACTCATTTTGTTCAATTACTTGACCGTCTATTGTTACATCTATTATACAACTATCAAGTCGTTTGGCTCCAGTATTTAAAATAAGGATTTCCAAGATTTGATCCTGTCCAGGAATTGGCAATGGTGCCTTGGTTTTAACCCTAATTGGGCTAGCACTATGTTGCCCTGGTACCCAAAGTTCAAAATCGTCAATTGCCCATCCATTTCGCATGGAACCAGGATTTGCAGTTACAGCATGATTGGATTTAAATCTAAACCTAGTTCTTAAAACCGTATTTGAGGTATTGTTAAATTCATTTAAGGGATAGGAACTAAATATCCAACCACCACTCGTTTGCGAAGAACCTTCAAAAGCAGGACCATTGAAAACCGCTGAATTTTGAGTTCCAAATGGACTACCTAACCAGTTGAAACCGATATTGGCATTAATATTAGTGCCACCTAAAGGATCCCATGATCCTCCATTTCTGTATTCCACTACACCAGCAGCGGAGGCTGGACTTCCAACACCAAAATCCATATAATGATAGAACCTATATTCTACAGAGTTTAGGGAATCAAATCCTTCCATTAAAGGTGCAACCAAATATTCATCAGTAGCTGGTAAAAAGTTACCATCTAAATTAGTTGCCCATGCATTTGGCGAAGAATGCGGAGAGGAGATAACGTTTCCTGTAGGTGTTCCAAACTCCCATTGCAAGAAGGTACTTTGGGGGCGTATAGAAAAACCACCACCTTCAGAATTGCAATTATCAAAATTGTCAAAGTAAGGAACATCATAAATTTGAATTCCGTAAAAATCTCTTGAAACCGTATCATTAAAGGAATGGCTATCACCAGTTTTCGTAGTAAAAGCTTCAATACTAAAGGTTCCAACAGGGTAATTAAGGTTAAATCCGGAAAGTGTCAAATTACTAGTGGCACCTGGTGCAATATTGGTTGCAATTGTCTGGGTATATGGCATTGCCACCCCAGCATTAGGTCCACAATGAGGAATGATATTCACCGTAACATCGACAGAGGTGACGGTAGTTGTGCCAAAATTCCGTACGTCTACAGCAGGGATGGCCGGAGCAACATAGGTAAGAACATTAAGTACTGGACTCGTGATATTTTCTACTCCAACATCATTAGGAAGCCTATCATAAATCATAATATTGTCAATGGCCATATCTGCTAAAACACCGCCACCGGCATTACGGGTTCCTTTAAATCTTAATTTGATAGACTGTCCAACATAATTTGTTAAGCTTACCCTTTTAAATTTCCAATCATCTCTTTCTTCTGTATGGCCAATTCCAGAATTAGAACCCGGAATCGCTGTCCAAGTCTCTAAATCTTGGTTTCCTAAAGAAACTTCTACCGAAATACCATTAATATCACTACCATAAGTATGGTAATAAAAATCCAATGTAGGGCTTGTTAAGGCTCCAAGATCAACACATAAAACTCTAAAATAAGTGCTTACAGGAAGACCAGCGCCTCCTGTTTCCGTATATAAATATTTCCCCCCATTATAAACTCCTTGGAAGGGTCCAGTAGAGCGAGTGGCCGTCATATTCTCTCCAACTTGCCATCTAAATGTAGGATCCAAACCGTCATCAAATCTCCAATTGGTACTTCCAATTACTTGTTGTCCTGGTAGTCCATTTTCAAAGTTTTCAAAGAAAGGAAAAGTGTTAATTGAAGGGTCATGAAGGATAGTTTGACTAATTACCGTGTCATTAATGGGAATATTATCCCCTGGCATTTCAGACCAAGCTTTAATTGTATAAGTCCCAAAAGCACTTAAATCTGCCGTAGCTGGAGGGTCCAAGGTGTATTGAGTAGTATCACCCAAAGCTAAGGCCTTGGTTGATGCATAAATAGTATCTCTTTTAATTGGGCCATTATTTACACTGAAGGCCAAAGGAATAGCCGAAGTTGTAGAACAACCATTATTTCTTACAGTAAGAGTAATAGGTTCATTGGCACTATAACTACAAAATCCGTTAACGGGAGAATCAAAACTCATTATTTCAATTTCCGCAGGATCTGGTTCAAAGATTTTCAGGTCGTCAATTGCAATATCACATTTATCTTTGTCGGCTGTAGGAGCTGCGTTATCTCTAACGGCATGGAATCTCAATCGAATAAATTTTCCATTAAATTGTTCCAAACCTACAATTGCCTTTTTCCAAGGATCGTTGCTACTTGTATTTTGTTCTCCTAAAATATTAACATAAGCAATATGCCAAGCTTCAGTAGTGGATCCAGTATCAACATCAACTCTTAATCTTTTAACTCCAGCGCCAAACATGTGGTAATAAAATTCCAAGGCCAAACATTTGGTATTTCTTGAAAGGTCAATACAAGGGGTAATAATTCTTGCAGAATTACCTGTAAGTGTAGATCCCTCTGTGTATAGATACTTACTTCCCCCTGGAGTATGATTCGAACTTGGTCCTGTAAAAGTAGTGGACGTGGAACTATTTGCCACTGACCAAGCTAGTTGAGTAGTAACACTTGGCGATGGTCCTAAAGTCCAGTATCCTGTTGGGAAAACTGGAAAATTACCTCTATGCATGCTATTTCCACTTCCAACGGAAGCTCCATTGTCACCCGCTACCCAAACTCCACTTTCGAAGGATTCTGTCCAAGGTAAAACATCAACACCAATAGTAGTTGGTAAAGCCCCACAATAGGGCGTACCACATTTTGCAGGATAACCAGAATCAACCCAGAAAATGTATTCATCGTTTACTGGACTTTTAGTAACATTTGGACAACTTAGGTCATAAGCTTCAACATACCAATCAATAGTATCATTTAGGAAGGCATTGACAATATCTGCACTATACTCATCTGTTCCCGCAGTATTTATCATAAGTGCAGTATCCCTAATATTTGTGGTCCTATTGGTCCAAATTAGTTCTACTCTATCCATTCCTGCACCTTTATCCGTACCTAACAGTCGGACCTTATAATTATCTCCAGGAGTTTGAACTTGGCTACCCTCTGGTTTATCCAAACAAACTGAAGCCGGGATAGTGAAATTAATTTTTGGAGGATTCAACTCACAAGTTGACCCAATGACTTGAATACTATCTACATACCAACCATCGTAAAAGTTTAATGCAGGGGCCGGAGTGGTAAAATTAAATTGAGCGTTAAAACGAAGACGAACGTCTGCAAAACCTAAATTGGCAACGGTGTCATAGGCGATTCCCCTTAAGTCAAAAGCTTCACGGACCCACCAGCTAGAGGCTACGGCGCTATTACTAGTTGATTGCCATAAATCGAAATTTAGACTAGGAATATTATAACTACCTGTATTGAAATATTGGTTAGCAATGTATAATGCGCTTCGCGAAACATCAGATCCGATATAATAAAATGCGGGTATGGGTGTCCAAATAGTTCCTCCATCTGTTGAAATTTCTACCCTACCTTGGTTTGGAAGGTACATTTTACAAATGTGGTTGAAAGAAAAGAATACATAAGGAAATCCAATCGTACTAAAACTATCCGTTTCAAACATGATGTTTGTTCCAGTTGCACTTCCTTTTACATGATAGGAGTGAATTCCATTTGTTTGATGTTGTGTAGTATCATTCCAAAAAATTGTTGGAGCCTGAGCACCATTTTGTAAAAAGGTATTGGTTACCTTATACATAGCGTTGACTGTATCAAAACTTTCGTGATATAGACTAACAGGAACTTGGGAAAAAGAATTAAGGGAAAGGGCGATAAAACCCAAAAGGAGCAATAACTTCCTCATAGTGTAAATATTTGTTAGGTAATACTTATCATATTCGATAGCTCACAAATATAACAAGACCACGGAATTAATCATAGTTAATTTGACTAGAGTGCCCTAGAACTTATTTTACGTTTAATTGAAGAACTTCTTTTTCTTCCAAATAAAGGTGCATTTGATCATTCTTAGTAAGTTTTCCAACCCCTTTTGGGGTGCCTGTGAAAATTAAATCCCCAATCTTTAAAGTGAAGTATTTTGAAATTTCGGCAATCAATTTATGGATAGGAAATATCATTTCGGAAGGCTTAGCGGATTGCACTTTTTTGCCGTTCAAGAGCAATGAGAAAGTGGGGTCTTCAGGATTATCCAATTCTGAAATTTCCATAAATTTCCCAATTGCTGCAGATCCATCAAAGGCTTTTGCAATTTCCCAAGGAAGACCTTTTTCCTTTTGCTTTTGCTGAATATCTCTCGCTGTAAAATCCAAACCAACTGTTAGTTGATTATAGTATTTATGGGCAAATTTTTCTTGAATATTTTTTCCGACCTTATTTATTTTAACAACCAATTCTGCCTCATAATGCACATCTTCGGAAAAATCTGGAATAAAAAATGGATTTTTTTTCGGAACAATGGCCGTTTCTGGCTTTAAAAAAAGCACAGGTTCCTTGGGTACAGAATTATTTAACTCCTTTGCATGTTCGATGTAGTTTCTTCCAACGCAAATTATTTTCACGAGCTCAATTTTCTTAATTTAATGGCTGTCAATACTTTTTTGGTATAAAGTGGAAACTCTGATTTCTGAATCCATCCATAATATCCTGGATCCTTATCCAAAACATTCTCTACACTCTGGTTTTTATACTTTCCAAAGCTGAACATTTCTTTACCACTATCCTTATCAATAAATATAAAGCCTGCAAAATCTGCAGCATTAAAGCGATTGCTATATTCCGATAAAAAATTAATACTGTTCTCCAAATCTGGATACCGATCCAATTGGGCTTTTAAAATTTCATAGGTTGCTTCTGTATCTGCCTCTGCGGTGTGAGCATTTTCTAAATTTCTATCGCAGTAAAATTTAAAAGCTGCAGTTAAAGTGCGCTGTTCTTTTTTGTGAAAAATATTTTGAACGTCTACCGACTTTTTCTTTGTAAAATCAAAATCAACCTCTGCTCTTAAAAGCTCTTCAGCCAGCATAGGAATATCAAATTTATTTGAATTATACCCTCCTAAATCGGAGTCCTTAATCATTTCATAAATTTTATGCGATAGTTCTTTGAAGGTGGGCTCATTCGCAACTCTGGCATCATCAATCCCATGTATGGCGGTAACTTCAGCAGGAATTGGTTTTCCTGGATTTACCAACCAAGTTCTGCTTTCTTTATTCCCATTTGGGAAAACCTTTAAAACGCTGATTTCTACAATTCTGTCATTGACAACACTTAGTCCAGTAGATTCAATATCAAAAAAGCAGATTGGTTTGCTGAGTTTTAATTCCATTAGATACTTCTATTTGGGTCAAATTGTTCTAGGTAATCTGCTACTCTACGAACAAATTGTCCACCTAAGGCCCCATCAACAACCCTGTGGTCATAGGAATGAGACAAGAACATTTTATGGCGGATTCCAATAAAATCTCCATCAGCTGTTTCAATTACTGCCGGTTTTTTATTTATCGATCCTAAAGCCAAAATAGCAACTTGTGGTTGATTGATAATTGGCGTTCCCATTACGTTTCCAAAAGTACCTACGTTAGTAACTGTATAAGTTCCTCCTTGGATATCATCAGGCTTTAAGGCGTTTGCTCTAGCTCTAGTTGCCAAATCATTAACCTGTTTTGTAACTCCCAATAAGTTCAACTGGTCTGCATTTTTAATTACCGGTACAATAAGATTACCTGTAGGCAGTGCTGCTGCCATTCCGATATTAATATTGGCTCTTTTTACAATATTGTTACCATCCACGGCCACATTTATTAATGGGAAATCGCGGATAGCTTTTGCCACTGCTTCAATAAATATTGGAGTAAAAGTTAGTTTTTCGCCTTCCTTTTTAAGGAATTCGTTTTTAACTTTATTTCGCCAATTCACAATATTGGTAACATCGGCCTCAACGAAAGAGGTAACATGGGGAGAAGTATGTTTAGACATTACCATATGATCGGCAATCATCTTACGCATTCTGTCCATTTCAATAATTTCATCTCCTTGTCCAATGGAAACTGGAGCAGGCTTGTGCTCTTGTTTTGCTGGTGCAGAAGTAGGACTTGCAGCAGTTTTAGCAGCTGGGGCTTCCACCTTAGCAGCTGGACTAGCAACGGTTCCTCTAGTTTTAATGAAACTAAGAATATCATTTTTGGTAACTCTACCTTCAGAACCAGAACCATTAATGGATTCCAATTCGGAGATAGAAATATTTTCTTCTTTTGCAATGCTCCTTACTAATGGAGAGTAAAACTTACCATTTGCACTTTTAGGAATATCGATTTGATCTTGTGCAGAAGCCACCATTTTTTCAACTTGGGCAGCAGCTTCTGGTTTTTCATCAACTGGTGCAGAAACTGGAGTCGGAGTGTCAGATGTACCAGCACCTTCTGTTTCAATGATTGCAATGGCTTGTCCTACCTGTACAACGTCATCTTCATTAAACAGCTTTTCTTTTAAAATACCTTCCGTTGGGGATGGAACTTCGCTATCTACTTTATCTGTGGCAATTTCCAGGATAGATTCTTCCAATTCTATGGTTTCACCTACTTCTTTTAACCATTTGATAATAGTGGCTTCGGCCACGCTTTCGCCCATCTTGGGCATAATAAGCTCTACTTGTGCCATTTATGTCTTATAAGGTTGAAAATCTTCTTTATTTAAGGTGGGCAAAGGTAAAAAAATTAAACGCTGCCTTTGTCGCTAAGCCAGATTTAGATTTTAAGTTAATTGTCTTTCGACTCCAATTTAAGAATTACCCAAACTGGAAAAATTCTCCAAAACAAAATTCACATCATTAAATACCTTGTATTCCTTAGCGTATAATTGATTGAGATGATTTTTGGCCATCTCATCTGAGCCCTTCATTTTTAACTGTTCTGTAGTTTTTAAAACGGCTGACTTGAGTTTTGGCAAATGACTTATTACAACAGATTCATCATAGGAAATCCAAGTTTTTTGAAAACTGAGAACTGCGAAAATGTTTTTGATAAATTGAATTTTTCGTTTTACAAATAGAATGGTAAATGGCAATAAGGCCAGCAAACCGATGGCGGTTGTCAAATCGAAGAACAATTTTGCTCTTTTATTACTCGGTTTGGAAATGTCGCTGAATTGAACACTATACCACGATCCTTGTGTATCTATTGAATTACTTCCAATTACAAAATGACTTTCCGTTGGGGCAATTTTAATTTCTACCTTTTTAGAATTCAATTCTGTCATTTTGTTTAAAATGAAGTTGCTGCTAACATCTCTTGCACAAAAAACAACTTCCGTAATATCAAAAACGGTAATCATATCACCAATTTGATTGAAATTTCCGGTATAATTTTCTCCTCTAATTTCCTGATCAGGTGGATTTACATAAGCCACGTAGGAAATGGAATTATTGGCTTGTTTTATTAACTGTTCTACTCTTTGTGCTTCATCTTCTAATCCTACAATAAGAACTCTTTTGCTGGTTTCTGAGCCTATAAGCAAGTTTTGACCGGTAATTTTTTGAATTGCAAACCTTACCAATGGAATAGAAAAAGAAGCCCATACAGCTCCTAATAATAATATGGCGCGCGAAAATCGGTACTCTTCACTTAATAGGCTATAGGCAACCAATATGGCAATGGAACCAACAAAAACACCTTTAATGACCTGTGATATTTTTGCGGGTTTTTCATATCCTCCATTTACAAAAATTCCTGCAATCCAGCCAAAGGCATAAAGGGGAAAGGCCACCTTAATAAGCTCAATGGAATATTCTCCACCCACAATAAATCGATGGTTATTTTCCCAATATTCCTTGATATAATAAAGTCCTGTGATTAAAATTCCAGAATCTAGAAGCGGAAGAGCTATGGCACTAATAAATCTTTTAATTAAAGATAGTCCAGCTCTTAAGTAAATGGCCATTAAAATAAAAAACCGAAAAAAGCGAGCATAACTCTGGCTAAAATGCTTTTCAGCGAAAATGATCATGGCCTTGTAAAATACATAGACATAATTTAAGCTTCCCTTCTTGGTGCTCTCGCCTTTATAGTGAATAATGCTGCTATCGGCGAAATAGTAATTCTTGTATCCGCTTTTGATAATTCGGTAGGAAAGATCGATGTCTTCCCCATACATGAAAAAGGTTTCGTCTAACAAACCAGATTTATCTAATGTTTCCTTCCGCATTAACATAAATGCTCCTGCTAATATTTCCACTTCATGGTTGAAGTTCTCGTCCAAATTCCCCATATAATATCGGGCAAACTTTTTGGATTTTGGAAATAATGAACACAATCCAAAAATTTTGTAAAAAGCAACCCAAGGTGTAGGAAGTCCACGTTTGGATTCTGGTAAATAATTCCCTTTGCCATCCATCATTTTTATGCCTAAAGCTCCTGCATGAGGGTGAGCGTCCATAAATTGAAGGCATTTGATAAAAGTCTCTTCCTCAACAACGGTATCTGGATTGAGAATTAAAACATATTCTCCTTTGGAATGTAAAATTGCCTGATTATTGGCCTTAGAAAAACCAACATTATCCTTGTTTGAAATGCGAATTACCTCAGGAAATTTTTCCTCTACCATTTCCATACTTCCGTCCACAGAATTATTATCAACCACAAAAACTTCTGAGGAAATTTGGTCTAATGCCAGGTAAACAGAATTTAAGCACTGTTCTAAAAAGTGCTTAACATTATAGTTTACAATTACAATTGATAATTTCATCTAGGAATAAGTATGGTACCTAAGGAGTCCGCAAGATAGTGCCCTTCAATTTTAGAATTCGCATCATTTATTTCTGGAAGATAAAAAATTTTCCTTCCGGCACTTTTTGCGTTTATAATTTCTTCCTCACTGGAATAATAATCGAAATAAATATTGTTTTTTGTAGTCTTTCTTAATTTAATTTGAGGCCAATACCACCCGGAAATTACGTAACAGGGCTCTTTTTGCTCTTCACTCCAATTTAATATCCCACTTACAAAATTCATTTTTACCAACCTTTTATTGTAGTCGATAATGCTAGGTCCTTGAAGCAAGTCTATAAAAATGGTTTTTCCACCTGCCGAAAATTCTGTTGAGGCAACACTTGAATCACTTCCCCTAAAATCGTTTTTATAATCAAAACCCAATAAAAAGCAGGATAATAAGGTAACATAAGGAAGGGCGGTCACCCATTTTTTTGAAAAGGAGTCACCAATCCATATTAATATAAAGGGCAGGGCAGGAATTAGAAATTCGGACTTAAATGGAAGTCTAAAAAAGATTAATAGTTGAAATAAAATAATAATACTTAATGCCCATTTAAAATTTTTACTGCTTCGGTTTTTCCATTTTTTTGAAAAACTAAATTTCATAATTCCCAGTCCTAAATAGCTAAAGAGAACTAATCCCCAAATCCCAAAACTTAATTTAAAGACAACTTTTGCCCATGATGAATAGGGAGGTTTGTGGAAATCCAAAACTTCCAATCCATAAGTGTAGAGGGGAGCAGAAAAACTTAGGAGAGATATTATCGCCGAACTGATTCCAAATTTCAATAAAAAGCTTGGGTCATTTTTTCTAGAAGCCAGGAGAATCCATGGAAGAGCAAAACCTATGGAGGAAATTCGAAAACCTGTTGCTATTCCCAGTAAAATTCCCGCCCAAATCCAATTTTTCTTTTGCAATTGGTAAAAGGAAGCAAGAATAAATAAGCAAGCGAAATTATAATCGATAGTATAAACACCAGCAATAAAAAAAACAGGAATAAACCCAAAGCTCACTGCCAAAGCCATTGCATTGTCTTTCTTCCATTCTTTTAAAATCCAATAAAAGAAAACCACGGCCAAAGAAGTGGCCAATGCCGAAAGCAAATTGAAAAAGAAATAGCTATGTTCTACCGGCCATAAAAAGGCAAGAAGAAATTCATAAAGAGGATGCCCAGGTAATCTAGAAACTTCATAAATACCAGATTCCCATGTGGTTTTTGCAGTTAATACCTGTCCCCAAGCATCTTCTTCTCGTCCATAGCCCGCAAATAGAAAGGGGATTCTGGCTAAAAGATTTAGCAAAAAAAGAAATAGAATATTAATTTTAAAAGGAACCTTCAAACTAAGAATTTTGGTTCTGGTGAAATGAAGATTCATAAGGAACTCTTTGAGCAATACTTCGAGCTAAAGTAAGCTCATCTGCATATTCCAATTGGTCTCCCATAGCGATACCTCTAGCAATTGAAGACAGTTTAATATCAAAACCTGCTAATTTTTTATAAAGATAAAAGGTGGTTGTTTCTCCTTCCATGGTTGTGCCTAGTCCAAAAATTATTTCTCTAACAAGGCCTTCACGGGATTTATTTAATAGTTGATCGATATTCAATTCTGAAGGTCCAATGCCTTCCATCGGACTAATTACCCCGCCTAAAACATGGTAAATTCCTTTGTACTGCCCCGTATTTTCAATGGCCATAACATCCCTAATATCTTCAATTACACAAACTAAAGATTGGTCCCTATGCGGGTTGGAACAAATTTCACAGGTTGTTCTATCACTTAAATTTCCGCAAGATTGACAATAGATCACCTTTTCCTTTAATTCTAAAAGAGAGCTGCTCAAAACTTCTACATCGCGCTTTTCCTTTTTTAATAGGTGCAAAGCCAGTCGCAGCGCTGTTTTTTTTCCAATACCAGGGAGGTTTCCAATTTCCTCCACTGCCTTTTCTAAGTAACGGGATGAGTAATTCATAATATTGTTCAAATATATAGATACTCATTCGCAAGCAAATTATTTTATTTGCTAAAATTTATTTTATGACTGCTGGTCTTATTATTTCCATTATCGCTGCCTATTTTTTAATCCTAATAGTGGTTTCCTACCTCACTGGGAAAAAGGATGATAATGCCTCCTTCTTTTTAGGAAATAAACAAAGTCCGTGGTATGTTGTGGCTTTCGGGATGATCGGTGCTTCCTTATCTGGGGTCACTTTCGTTTCGGTTCCTGGATATGTTGAGGCCAATAGTTTTAGTTATATGCAGGTGGTTTTGGGCTATGTTTTAGGCTATGCTGTTATAATAAAAGTATTGTTGCCTCTATATTATCGCCTCAACCTTACAAGTATTTATACTTATTTGTTGGAGCGCTTTGGTAAATACTCCTATAAAACTGGATCCCTATTTTTTATAATATCCAGAGTAGTTGGTGCTTCATTCCGACTTTATTTGGTTGCTGATATAATGCAATACGCCGTTTTTGATTCCCTGGACGTTCCGTTTTGGTTAACTGTATTAATTACCATTTTATTGATTTGGGTTTATACTTTTAGATCCGGAATTAAAACCATTGTTTGGACAGATACCCTACAAACAACATTTATGCTAGCCGCTGTTGGGATTAGTATTTATATGATTAAAGACAGCTTAATCCCGGATTCTTCCCTAATTGATTATATAGCTGATTCCAGTAAATCCAAGATTTTCTTCTTTGAGGATTGGAAGGATGGTGATTTTTTCATCAAACAATTTTTGTCGGGTATGTTTATCACTATTGTTATGACTGGTTTAGATCAGGATATGATGCAAAAGAATTTGAGTTGTAGAAGTTTGAAAGATGCCCAGAAAAATATGTTTTGGCTCGCCATAATCTTGGTTTTTGTGAATCTCGTATTTATGTCATTGGGAGTATTGCTTTACGATTTTGCCGATGCAAATGGAATAGGGGAAACTAAAGATCGTTTGTTTTCGGCAGTAGCCCTCCATGGAGGCTTGGGTTTAAGTTTAGGAATTTTCTTTTTCATTGGATTGGTCGCAGCGGCTTATAGTAGTGCAGATTCGGCATTAACAGCTTTAACAACCTCATTTTGCGTGGATCTATTGGAGGTAGAAAAAATGGAAGATCGAACGGCAGTTAAAACTCGAAAATGGGTCCATATTGGGTTTTCCATTGTGCTTTTGTTTACCATTTTACTTTTTAAAGAATTGGATAAGGGGAGTGTGATAAAAGAAATATTTGTTGCTGCCGGATATACCTATGGGCCATTATTAGGTCTTTTTGCTTTTGGATTATTTACCAAATGGAAAATTCAGGATAAACTTGTTCCTATTGTGGCCTTGGTTTCGCCAATTATTTGCTACTTCCTAAAGCAAAACTCAGAAGAGTGGTTTGGTTATGAATTCGGTTTCGAACTTTTAATTCTAAACGGAATTTTTACTTTTATTGGATTATTAATCTTGGTTAAAAAGGATAAATCACCCGTATTGGTTTAAAAAAAAAAGCCCACCCAGAAATTTCTAGATGGGCTTGATATTATTTAGAAAGAAGAATTATTCCTTTATTATCCTCATAGTTTTGGAACCATTTGAGGTATTTATTTTTACCAAATAGACACCCTCAGCAAAAGAACTTAAATCAAATTGCATTAGGTTCTGACCGCTAGAAGCATCAAATTCCAAAGATTTTATTCTTTTTCCTGAAAGGTCAGAAATTGAAACCAGCAATTCTTCATGATTCAGGCTGTTAAAACTTAAATTGAACTTTCCTTTTGTTGGGTTGGGGAAAATTCCAATGTTGCTTATACCAATCATGCTTTCGGCTAATCCTATTCCAGAAACATTAATCGTACGAAGCCTTGTTGAAGTTCCGCAACGGTTGGTAGTAATTAGTTCCACATCATATGTTCCAGCTTGGGCATAAAAATGAGTAGGACTCTGTAAACTACTAGAATCTCCATCGCCAAAATACCATTTCCATGTGCTAGGATCATTTATACTTAAATCATTGAATTTTACAGTCTGACCACTCGGAAAGGATTCGCTAAATACAGCTAATGGCTTATCGGCAACAACAACGGTATATTGATATTGACTAATTCCACCACCATTTGTAACCGTAAGAGTTATGGTATGCCTTCCTGTATTCACAAACCTAATAGAATGAGGTCCGGCGGTATTTGCAGAATTTGGAATAGCACTATTTGTAAAATCCCAATCGTAACTAGCAGCTGCACCTCCAGTGGAAGCGTCATTGAAAAGAGTGTTGATATTTCTGCAAATCAAACTATCTGCCGTCGTTAATAAGGCGATTGGAGCAGAAATTGAACTATTCACAATTTGTAAATTGTCGATATAAACCGCATTTCCACCACCTGAATAATTCCTAAATCTTAGTTTAATATTACTTCCAATATAAGGGCTAAGATCCAAGGTATCTCTTCTCCATTGTGATGCGGAATTGGGAATAAAAAGACTTCCATTTGTTCCAGCAGTAGACATATCCGCTGCGTTTAGTTGATAGCTTGTAGGCTCGTAGGAGCTACCACAATTTGTAGAAACATCAATAATTAATGAATCTGCACCCAAAAGTGATTTAGGGGCATAGGCAAGGTCAAATATTAAAGTTGGACTAACCGCTGTGGTTAGGTCCATATTTAAAGTTACCAAACCATCATAAGCTCCTCCATTGCTGGAATTGAAATTATCAAAAGAAGCTGCTCTGCTAGTTGATCCGTTAGATCCAATTACATTCTTAACTTTCCATTGGTCATTTCCATCCGGATTGTCAATTTCCCATTGCGCAGGGGTAAAAGCACCTTCAAAATCTTCAAATATTGGAATTGGCGCTCCAGAACTTACCGTAACTGCCTGACTTACCGTGGTGGAATCAATACCGTTAGAGTTGGAAGCGTATAAGGTAATGGCGTAAGTTCCAATGCTATGAAATTGAACTGAAATATTTTGATCCAAACTATCAGTTCCATTTACAAAGCTATAGGTGTTGGGAGATATTTTCCATCTCCAAGAAGTAGGAACATTTATGGAATTATCTAAAAACTCAACGGTACCATCAATACAAGTAATTGTATTACTAACTGAAAAGGAAGAGTTTGGTGAGGCAAGGTTTTCAAATAAATTAATATCATCAATAGCGATGTCGGATGTAAAATCATCTCCAGTTTTCCCGTTGATTTTAATTACAATCGTTTGCCCTGCGAATTGAAGAAGATTAATACTTGCTTTTTGCCAGCTTCCACCTTGATTTCCTGCAATGCGAAATAGTTTTGGATACCATTCCGAGCCATCAAAGACATCCACACTTAATACCCCCATATTTGCACCGTTCATGTGATACCAGAAACTTACTCTTGGAGAATAAGTGTTAGTAAAATCAAAACATGGTGTTTCCATCCAAAACTCTTGATTACTACAACCAGAAGCTTCTGTGTAAGCATAGTTAGCAGAACCTGTTGTATGGTCAGCAGTTGGACCAGTACCTGTCGAACCTGTACTACCAGAGTTAATAAACCAATCGGCATCATCTCCAGTATTTACATTTTTCCAACCTGGCGTTTGGATGATTGCTGTACCACCACATACACCATTATTACAACCACCTGTATTACAAAGTACCCAACTGTCAAAGTTTTCTGTGTAAGGGAAGTTCACTATTGTAGCTGCACCATCATTATCACCTGAGATGACAATAAGGTCATTGTTAGGGAAAGCATCACCTGTAATTGTTGTCTCTATTCCCAATGCAAATGGACCGATAGCAGTCATATCTACAGTTTGAGAGAAAGTATGAGTATATACTACACCTGGCATAATTGGACCAGGAATAATATCTGTTGCTACTAATCCACCATTGTAAGTTAATGTTGCTACTGCATTAGTTGCTGTACTTGCACCATT
>CAKZNE010000334.1 GCA_937129395.1 uncultured Cryomorphaceae bacterium
TTAAAAACGAAAAACATCACCAACCTGATTATAGATTTAAGGGGAAATACAGGCGGTAGAACCGAAATGGCAGAAGATATTTTACCTTTTATTTTAAAAGAAGATTCTACCAGATTATACCGAACCAGTATTTCGTGGAAAGGAAGAACCAAGGAATTTGAATTACCTAAAAAATCTGAATTTGCCTACACAGGAACTATTTATGTTTTAGTTGATGGACTAACCTTTTCAGCTGGCTCCACCTTGGCGAGGTACTTAAAAGAATACGGTGGAGCGATTGTTATAGGAGAAGAAGGTGGCGGGAGATACGAAGGCTTTGTGGCTGGTTCAATTGAATCCCTAAAACTTCCACAATCCAAATTGGAAATTGGGATTCCTAGGTATTCGACACTCTTCCCTCCCTCCCTTAAACAAAACACTAAAAACCGTGGGATTATGCCTGATTATAAAATTGAAAAAACACTCCAAGACTATATTGAGGGCAAAGATTTAATCATGGAAAAACTAAACGAAATTTTAGAAAACTCTTAAACATGCGATATTGCCTGAGTATTGCTTTTTTAATTTTTGGCCTTTGTTCCTGTGAAAATTCAGATTTAAACTCGACACCTTCGAAGACTGAAAAACCAGTAGAAACCAAAGCAGAGTCCATAAATCCAGACGGAGAACCCCATTCTGGAGACAGATATTATTTGCAAGATTACGCCAATGAAATCAGCCTTTTGGACTCCTTATATGGGAAGCCAGTTTTTTTATTTCTAAATAAGGAAAGCCCCTACTTTATTGTTTCCAAAAATGAATCTACAAATGGCTTTAATGGAAAAGATGAATTTGGATTAGTAGATCAAAAAGGAGAAGTGATTTTAGATTTTAATCTTTCCAAAATTTACAACCTAAATCATTCTCTTAAAAACTGTTTGGAGCTAAAAAGCAATGGGAAAATTGGCCTTTTAAATATTGAAACCAAAGATATTCTTCCACCCATATTCGAATTCATCTTACCCGAAACTGGTGCCTTCTCCAATATTGGTTATGGATACTTAAATCAACAATGGTATCGAATTAATAAGGATTCATTATTGGATTTTAAACTCGTCGATTTCAATCCTGTTTCGTCCTTGAACAATTTGGAATATTCAAATAAAAACACAGATGAACATTTCTTTTTCAATCTCCAAGTCCAAGAATCTTATGAACCTACGGCCCTGCTTACTTACCCTTCAATATTCGAATTTATTTATTCCGAAAACCTAGATAATAAACCTGAAGATCAATATTTTTTCCATTTTGAAAAAACCCCAAAATTTCAAGCAAAAATTAGTGATAAAAGAAATCAAGATACCGCTACTAGTTCTTTCCTAATTTCATTGTTGTATGAATTTGTAGAAGGAAGAGGAACAACCATCGAATCCGAAAACCTTGTCGTTTACAATAAACTAAATAAGAATTTTGAGAAAAGGCTTAGAAGACATGAACATTCTGTATTCGGCGCTTGCATGGATAGCCATAGTCGCTTCGTAAATGATTCAATATTGGAAACAAAATTTGTTGATTCCTATAAAAATCCTGATTCTACGATGGGAAAATACTTTTTGGGAAATGACTATGAATTCTTAAAAATAAAACCCAATGGCAAAATCCAAACTTTAAAAACAAATAGAGAATTTGCCTACACCAAGTTTGTACTAATTGATGCGTCCTATTTTAAAGCTTGCTTTATTCAACTAATACCCAATGAACTCATTGTTGAGAATGACGCATGGCAAAGCGATCACCTTACAATAGAAGATTTGAACCTAATGCGGAACGAGATTTTGCGGACTATGGATTGGTATTTAAATCAGAAAAATGGTCGGAATATTTTGACTTACTCCCCTGGTACGAAGGTAAATATGAAAACGTAGATCATCTTTTAAGTCCTATTGATAAAGAAAATATTAAAGTAATTCTGGCAGTGAAAAAGCAATTGCTGAAAAATGAGGAGTCTAGCGTAAATAGAAGGGAAATTGTGTATGAAGCAATTCCTTAAATACTTTTATTTCTCCATTGCTGGGTTCCTCGGTTTTTTTATTCTACTCGCTGGATTAAAATATTTCAAGGCTGATTTTGGAAATGGGTTTTTAATGGACAAAGAGTTTATTTTTCATCACTACAAATACTTTCTTTATTCCCATGTTTTGGCAGCTCCCCTAGCCTTATTTACAGGAATTTTGCAATTCAGCCTAAAACCAGGTAGTTTCCATAAAATATGTGGTCGAATTTATGTCGCAAGTATTTTATTAATTGCCGCCCCCTCTTCTATTTACATGTCCTTTTTTGCCATTGGATCCTACATTGGGACTATCATTTTTTTAAGTCTCGCTCTATTTTGGATCCATTTTACCTACCAAGGATTCCTAAGGGCAAAACGAAAAGATTTCGCTAAACATAGAATTTTTATGACAAGGAGTTTCATCCTCACCAACTCCGCCATTGTAATTCGCTTATTCCTTTTTATCAATAAAAAATTAAGCCTAGGAGATCCGATCAATGGCTATCTACTAATTTCCCTTTTAAGCTGGACAATCCCACTGATGATTTATGAAATTATCCTTTTTCAAAAAAGAAAAAAACTATCTTCCAAATCCTTAAAATGATTCCAAAAAATTAAAATGATTCATAAACACAGAGAATTAAAAAATTACCATAAACTGTTTATTCTTATTGGCGGATGGCAAGGGATTTTAGGCTTTCTGGTTGCTGCAATTGGGATTTGGGTTCATCTTTATTCAATAAACACAGATCTTGGTGGTACCAATAAAAACATCAGTCTAATTTTCGGGTCTATTTTCGCCATTTGCTTTGCGGTATACAACATTTTTAAAAATTATAAGTTCATCGGAATCCTAAAAAATGGACTCCTCACCGACGCAAAATTCCGCTCGAAAGAAATTCACAAAAGCGGAGACGAAGATTCCGCAACTGTTTATAAATACACATTTGAGTTTAACGATGAAAATGAACATTCTCATCTCTATACTTTTAAATCAAAACATAAATCTCGCCTTGAAGATGAAGGAAAAGAATTGCTGATGTATTTAAAAGACAAACCAAAAAAAGCCCTTGTTCTAGATCATTTACCCTGGCCCATAAACAAATACGTAAAGAAGAATTGGACCATAGTTCCTGAGGAGGACCAAAACACTTTCATAAAACGCTATTAAACATGGAACCAAGACTTAACATTATAACTTTAGGCGTAAAAGACCTTAAAATCTCCCACCATTTTTACACTGAAATACTAGCTTGGAAACCCCATTCTTCCACCAACGAAGGGATTAGTTTTTTTAAATTAAATGGACTTTTTCTTTCCCTTTATCAGGAAGAAAAGCTTGCAGAAGATGTGGGCGTGAATCCTGAAGGAAAAGGATTTAAAAAATTCAGTTTGGCCTATAATACAAGATCTGAAAAGGAAGTGGATGATTTAATTGCCAGTCTAAAATCCAAAGGAGTAAAAATAGTAAAGTATCCTGAAAAAGCCTTTTGGGGCGGTTATAGTAGTTATTTTTCCGATCCAGATGATAATTTATGGGAGGTGGCATTCAATCCATTTTTAGAATTGGATGAAAATGGAAATGTTGTTTAATTGGAAATAATCAAAGCCCATTTTTAAAATTTATCCAAATAATTATCGATCTTGAACCTTCAATCAAATCATCAATTAAAAACAAGTTCAAATGTTAATTTCAACCATCGAAAATTACCCAGGAAAAGAAATCTCCCAAATATTAGGAATTGCCCGAGGAAGTACGGTAAGAGCTAGAAATGTGGGTAGAGATATTTTTGCAGGACTTAAAAATTTAATAGGTGGCGAAATTGAAGAATACACAAAACTTCAAGCGCAAGCAAGGGAACAAGCTCTTCAAAGACTGATTAAAGATGCCGATAATTTGGGTGCTGATGCGGTTGTTAATGTTCGATTTTCTACTTCTATGATTATGCAAGGTGCCTCGGAAATTTTGGCTTACGGTACTGCGGTTAAATTCAAATAATGGACTGGGAATTTAAAATTGCCCTAGCGATCCATGGTCTAATTTGGGGTGGCGGTTTTATTATTCTTGTTTTTCTGCTCTTTAGACGGTTAAAGATTCGCGAAAAAGAAGATTTTGAAAAACGCGATAATTAAAAAATTCCCTCCGTCATTTTTTTTTGTTTTTAAACTTTTTAAGTTCTTTTTGCCTAGCCAAAGTTTAGAAAAACTTAAAAAGGATAACTGCTAAAAAGGACAAAGAATAAATTTCTCTCAAGATTCAAATTCAGGTATTAATCCTTTTTCGGTTAACAATTAGCCTTGAGATTTAAAGGGCTGGAAGCGCTTTGTTTGATACTTATTTGGCATCCATTTCTATTTACCATTCAATATCCAATTCTTTACATTTTCGAACAGTCTGTTCGGAATCGAAACATCGACACCGTCAAACATTTACTGAAAATCAACACTTTAAGGATTGGCATATCACTTGACATCCTTAAAAAAGATTCTAAAAAATGGACAAACCCATCTCAAATAGTGAAATCAAAAAAGACCAATTCAAAAAATGGATTAAGCTATCCTTAATTCCAATTGGATTAGTTCTTTTATTTCTGATTTTAAGATCCCTATTATCCAGTAGCGCCAGTTCCGATGACTTTAGGATTGCCAGCCTTGAATACGGTGAAATGGAAAATAGCATAAGCGCTTCAGGCTTAGTACTTCCTTCCTATGAGATTATGATCAATTCCCCAATTACAGCAGATATTAAGGCCGTATATTTTAGGAATGGCGACAAGGTGAAAAAGGGAGATATCATAATGGAACTAGATGCCATTTCCACCAAACTTACTTATGAGCAACTCAAGGATGAATTGGAATTAAAAAAGAATAATGTTAGCCTACTAAAACTTCAATACGATAAAAACCTATTGGATCTTGAGGCTGATGATACCATTAAAGGGCTTCAAGTTCAAAACCTCAGTTCCTTATTAAAAGATGAGCAAAAATTACAAAGCATTGGAGGTTCATCTGATGAAAATCTGGAACAAGCAAAAATGAGGTTGGAAATTGCCAAATGGGAAAAGAAAAAGCTAGAAAATGAACTGGTTTACCGTAAAAGATCACTAGCAAAAGAAAAACGAAACCTTGAACTGGAAGTTAATATCCAAGAAAAGAGATTAAAAGAATTATCCCAAAAAGTGGAGGAAAGTCAAGTTAAGGCCAACCAAGACGGTGTGATAACTCGGGTAAATAAATCCCTAGGTAAAAAAGTGAATGAGGGGCAAGAATTGGTGCGAATTGCAAATCTAAGCGCCTATAAAATTGAGGCGAGCTATTCTGATTTACATTCTGGCAAAGTAAAAGTGGGAATGGAAGTGAAAGTAAGAATTAATAAAACCGATATAAAAGGTCATATCGAATCCATACTCCCCGAAATTGAGAACAATACCCTAAAATGCAATATTGTATTGGAAGATGATTCTCATGTTTTATTGCGTCCAAATATGAGAGTAGAAGTCTTCATTATAAGCTCCAAAAAAGAAAAAGCATTACGCGTTTTAAACGGACCCGCCTTTAATGGTGGGATTCAACAAAATGTTTTTGTGGTGAAAGATGGATATGCCATCCGGCAAAAAGTAAAAATCGGAATTACAAATTTAGATTATGTGGAAATTATTGGAGACCTCAAAGCTGGGGACAAAATTATCATCTCCAACATGACAGAATACGAACATCTCAGCAAACTAAAACTTTCAGAATAAGCAAAAAACCAATCATGATACAACTTAACAACATCAGTAAGGTTTATAAAACCAAAACCATTGAAACCCTTGCGCTGGACAATATCAATTTAAGTGTAGAAAAGGGTGAATTCCTTTCCATAATGGGCCCCTCAGGCTGTGGGAAAAGTACTTTATTAAATATTATTGGGCTTTTGGACGAACCCTCAAGTGGGATGATAAACATTAGCGACCAAGCCATTTTAGAATATAAGAGCAAGGCTTTAGCCAAATTTAGAAACCAAAAACTGGGCTTTATTTTTCAAAGCTTTCACCTTATCAATGATCTTTCTGTAATTGACAATGTAGAACTTCCTTTAATCTATAGAAATATTGGCTCTTCCGAAAGGAAAAAACTGGCGGAAGAAGCTTTGGAAAGCGTAGGTCTAAAAAACCGTATGAAACATTTTCCAAGCCAACTTTCTGGTGGTCAGAAACAACGAGTTGCTATAGCCAGAGCCATTGTTGGAAAACCAGAAATCATTCTGGCCGATGAACCTACAGGGAATTTGGATAGTGTAATGGGTGGTGAAGTAATGGACATTCTATTAAAATTAAACAAGGAAAATTCCACCACCATTGTAATGGTAACACATGATAAACTCATGGCCGAAAAAACCCATAAACTCATCCGCCTTTTCGACGGCAGTCAAGTAAACTAGTCCCTCCACCAAATAAAAAAACAATGTTTAAAAACTATATAAAACTAGCTTTCAAAGTATTGGCGAGGAGGAAATTTTTCACCTTTATTTCCCTTTTCGGGATCAGCCTTACTCTGATGATTTTAATGACCATTACGGCATTTATCGACAGTGAACTTGGTGCACATCCTCCAATTTCGGATATCGATAAAATGGCTTTCATTAATGAAGTTTCCAAAAAAAGAATCCGTATAGACAGTAGTTATACCAGGGATACTACCCTTGTAAATGGTGTTTCAAAAATTGATTCAACATTAAATGTGAGGGAGGTAAATGATATGACTTCTACCTCCTCTGCTTCCTTCAGTGTTTTGGATAAGAATTTTAGGAAACTCCCCTATATCGAGAATTATTCATTTTTTTCCTACGGACAGGTATATGATGTTTTTAAAAACAACAGCAAGTTTGCCCTAAAAAGTATTTATGTAGATGCAGCCTATTGGCAAGTTTTCGATTTTCCTTTTTTGGAAGGTGGTCCTTACTCCAAGCAATCCATTCAAAACCAAGAACAAATTGTCATAATAAATAAAAAGACAAAAGAGGCTTATTTTGGGGATTTAGAACAGGTTCTTGGTGAAGAAATCATCCTAGATGGAAAGCATTATCAAGTTGTTGGTGTGGTTGACGATTTCGGAAATAGCAGGCCTTTTATCAAATCAGATTTATATCTTCCTTACACCCATATTCCTTCGGATATCCTAAATAATCCGGATGTATTAGGAAGTTTTGAAGCTGTTTTCACCCTAGAAAAATCATCGCGAATAAAGGGTGTTAAGGCAGAGGTGAAAAGAATTATTGGTGGAATTCCATTACCAGCAGATCAAGAATTTAACACCCTGGAAATTGCTCCTTTAACTTTAAGTGAGGCCTATTCTAAAAGTTTAATTTACAATGAAGATGCATCCAAAAGTCAATGGTATATGATACTTATTCTTTCGGGTTTGTTAGGACTTTTTATTTTCTTACCTACCATTAACCTGATTAATATTAATGTCACCCGAATTTTAGAAAGATCCTCAGAAATTGGAGCTCGAAAAGCCTTTGGTGCGAATAGAACCAATCTAGTTGGACAATTCGTCTTCGAAAATGTAATCCTAACTTTAATCGGGGGAATCATCGGTTTAATTCTGGCTTTAATTCTCTTAAATATTATAAACAGTAGTGAGGTTTTGGGAGATGGGAAACTACTTTTTCAGGGAAGCACCTTTGTTTATAGTTTCCTTATTACCATGTTATTCGGAATTGTATCTGGGCTAATCCCAGCATGGAGAATGTCCAAAATTCATATTGTAAACGCCTTAAAAGAAAACGTATCATGATTAAGCATTTACTCACATTAATTTGGAATCGAAAAAAGAGATCCGTTCTTTTAATTATCGAATTAAGCCTTGCTTTCCTTATCCTATTCTCTGTTTTTGGATTTGTGCTCTATAATATGGACAACTACAAAACCCCTTTGGGTTTTGACACCGAAAATATTTGGATGGCAAGTTTGCGAATGAACTCAGACCCTGATTCTGCCGAAAGAGTAGAAACCAAAGCCCTTTTATTACAAAGTCTTCGTCAAATTCCAGAAATTAGCGAAGTGAGTTATTCCAACCCTGTTTCCCCATTTTCAGGTTCTACTTGGCAAACCTCAACCATAGATAATGGTTTTGAAATGGATGTAGAATTGGCAGCGGCAGATTTGAATAATGACAAAACTTTGGGCTTAAATGTTGTTGAAGGCAGATGGTTTAATAAGGAAGACAAGTCAGCCAAATACAGACCCATTGTCATCAATAAAAAAATGAGAATGGCTTATTGGCCAGATTCCACCGCAATTGGTAGAATTATAAAATTGAATGGGGAATCAAAGATTGTTGGAGTCATTGACAATTACAAATATCATGGAGAATTTTCGGAAGAAAAAAATGTTGTCATCTCACTTTTTGCGGAACATTCTGATCAAAACCCAACATTGATCATACGTCTAAAAGATGGTTTTGATCCTACAATTGAGCAAGACATTAATCGGATCATTCAACAAACCACAAAAGGCTGGAAATTCTCAATCGAAAATTTAGAAAGCAAAAGAAAATTTTTAAATGTTGACTATTGGATTCCAATGGTAGTTCTTGGATCTATTAGTGGCTTCCTTATTTTCAATGTCGCCCTAGGCCTATTTGGTGTTTTGGTTTATAATATTAAAAAACGAAGAGGTGAAATAGGATTAAGAAGAGCTTTAGGAGCAAACCCCAAATCCATTTCCAATCAATTTATTTTCGAAATCCTTTTTTTAACAAGCATTAGTATTTTAATCGCTCTTTTCTTTGCCATTCAATTTCCAATAATGGGCTTTTTTGATGTAGACACAAGTCTATATATAAGGGCCATGTTTTACTCGGCATTGGTCATTTATTCCTTAGTTTTGATTTGTACAATTTACCCAAGCATACAAGCGGCTAGGGTTCATCCTGCAACAGCTCTTCATGAAGAATAATTCCGAAAACCATCATATACTTATCATCGACGATGATATGGCGGTTTGTACTTCCTTAAAATTGATGCTCAAAAGAGCACAGTTTCAGGTGGACACTGTAAATTATCCCAAGGATGCCTTAAGTTTTTTGCAAACGAAAAAGCCCGATCTCATTCTTTTGGACATGAACTTTTCAATAGATACCTCAGGCACCCAGGGTTTAAAAATGATTGAAGAAATTCATGGCATTTACCCAAAGCTTGCTGTAATTATGCTCACAGGTTGGGGAACTTTACAGTTGGCGGTAGAAGGAATGAAAAAAGGAGCAGGAGATTTTATGACCAAACCTTGGGACAATAAAGATCTCCTAAACTCCATAAAAACTCTACTTCAATTACAGAACACAGGTCCTGTAAAACCAAGTAAGTCAACGACTTTTATGAGCTTTGAAGGGATTATTGGAAGTGATCCAGAATTTCTAAATGTTTTAGAGCAAGCCAAACGGGTTAGCCAAACAGATGCCAGTGTTTTGATCCTTGGGGAAAGTGGAACAGGAAAAGAATTATTAGCCGAAGCCATCCATTATGAGAGCTTGAGAAACAATGAATCCTTTGTAAAAGTAAATTTAGGAGGAATTTCAACCTCCCTTTTCGAAAGTGAAATGTTTGGCCATAAAAAAGGAGCTTTTACAGATGCTTCAGCAGATCGCCGAGGTAGATTTGAAGCGGCCGATAAGGGCAGTATCTTTTTAGATGAAATTGGAGATTTAGATTTAAGTTCCCAGGTGAAACTCTTGAGGGTTTTACAGGAAAAAACTTTTGAACCCCTAGGAAGCAGTGAATCTAAGAAAATTGACTTCCGCGTGATTAGTGCTACCAATAAGGATTTACAAAAAATGGTAGGGAAAGCGAAGTTTCGCGAAGATTTGTATTACAGAATAAACCTAATTACCCTTACCCTACCACCATTAAGGGATCGAAAGGCCGACATTCCAAAACTGGCCCAGTACTATGTGAAAAACCTTAGTGAGATTTACCAAAAACAAGAAATTGAAATTAGCTCGGAAGGCTTGAAATGGCTTGAAAATCAAAATTTCACAGGTAATATTCGCCAACTCAAAAACCTGGTGGAAAGAACCCTATTACTAAGCACCAAAAAAGAACTGGGGCCAGATGACTTTAAAGTGAATTACAGTCCAGATCTTCAAATCCAAAATAAGGATTCGGATGAATATTCCATCCCCGCTGTTGGTAAAATATCGATCGAAGAAATGGAAAAAGAAATGATAATCAAAGCATTGGATTATCATAATTTTAAAGTAAACAAAGCGGCAAAATCCTTGGGAATTACACGCTCGGCCCTTTATCGTAGAATGACAAAGTTTAATATTAGCGATGAAGCTGAAGATTAAATATTTCCTTTTTATTGGGATTATACATTCCCTATTAATCCTGCTAAGTTTTAGCTTTTTAAAGGAAAACAAACTGCTATTTATACCAGCAGAAATTGCCATTTTAGTTTCACTTTACCTGTCTTATAGAATTTATATAGCTTTTTTAAAGCCGCTGCGCCTTATGCAACAAGGCATAGATGCAATTAAGGATCAGGATTTTAATGTGAGTTTTGCTCTCACAAAATCCAAGGAGATGGATCAGCTTATCGGAGTTTATAATAGCATGATCCACAAAATTCGGGAAGAAAGAGTTAGTCAAAAAGAACAGCATTTTTTCCTCGAAAAGCTTATTGATGCTTCTCCAAATGGAATTATTGTACTGGATTTTAATGAACAGATTACCACCATTAACAAATCAGCCAAAGCGACACTTGGCCTTCAGGACGAAGAATTGAACCTTCCAATTGAAAAAATAAAAAGCGACTTTTTACATGAAATATGTGAATTGGAGGATGAAAGCAGCGCTGTAATTTCCAAAGACGGTTGGAAAAAATACAAATGCCACTCAGCAAATTTCATTCATAGAGGTTTTGAACGTAGGTTTTTATTAATTGAAGAACTTTCTAATGAAATCCTGGAAACTGAAAAACAAGCCTATGGAAAGGTGATACGCATGATGGCACATGAGGTAAACAACTCCCTTGGAGCGGTAAATTCTATTTTACAATCCACCAGGGATAGTTTTCCAAAAAACCCAGAATCTGAAGAACATTTGGAATTAATTAATGCCTTATCGGTTGCAGAAGGTAGAAACCAGCGATTGGGTCTTTTTATGAAAAATTTTGCAGATGTTATTCGATTGCCAATAGCCAAAAAGGAAAATTTAGATCTTAATGAAATTTGTAGAAATATAGCGGCCCTATATAGCATTCAAGCAAAAGAAAGGAAAATTGATTTGGAATTTGAATTTCATAACAATACTTGTCAAATTCTTGGAGACAAAGCCCAGTTGGAGCAGGTACTTGTAAATATTGTAAAAAATGCCATGGAGGCGATTGGGCAAAATGGCATCATCAAATTTCAAAGTCAAGGAAAATCAATGCAAGTTTTAGATAATGGAAAAGGAATAAATAAAGAAGTGGAATCCCATTTATTCCAGCCTTTTTTCAGCTCCAAACCAGACGGGCAAGGAATTGGTTTAACCTTAATAAAGGAAGTATTACAAGAACACCAAGCAGATTTCTCATTAAAAACATTGGCTAATGGTTGGACTTGTTTTAACATGGATTTTCCATCTAAATAATACACCATCCATGGCATTGTAAATCAAAACCTCAAAATAAATTTTCCTCCTACATTGTCCTCCTAATTGATTATTCCAATGTTAAAGTCTCCTCGTTTAGTTTACAATCAGTTCCAAAAAGAAGATTTCTCAGATTTTCTTAGTTGGTATGGAAATGAAAAAGTAATGAGAATGGTGGCTGGAAAAGCCCTCTCGATGGAGGAAGCAAAGTCCAAATTCACTAAAGTTCTAGAACAAAATAAGGAAGACGCAAATTCAGGTTTTTTTTCTGTGAGTTTGGAATCAAATAATGAATTTATTGCCGTTGTTAAATTTAGTTTTTTGGAAAAAGACATGGTTGAAATTGGATATGGTTCCCTCCCTGAATATTGGTTTAGAGGCTATGCAACAGAAATGTTGGAAGCCATACTAAATCACGCTCGATCCATGCCCAAAATCCGATCCTTAGTTGGAATTGTTAATCCCAAAAATAAAAATTCAATTAAGGTTCTTAAAAGGCAAAACTTCAAGTTAAATTCTAAAACAAAGAATAATGAAGAAGCACTATTAAAATATATTCTTGAATTTTAAAATGATTTGTGCTTTTACAGATATTGGATAAACCCTAATTTTTTGGATATTACGGATTATTAGCTTTCAACCTTAATTAAACAACCCAGTCTTGACCAACCAATCTAATTTACCCTGGCTCATTTCTTAGTTCGTCCAATAACCTTATGAAAAACCGTAGAGATTTTTTAAAACTCACAGCTCTTGGCGGGGCTGCAGTTGTTACAGGATCCTTAATTCAATCTTGCGATACAGATAAAACCAAAGGAACAGCAGTTTCAAAACAGGACAATAAAAATAAACCCATACAAAAACCAGTGGTCATTTCCACATGGGACCATGGGATGCAAGCCAATATTCCAGCATGGGAAATCCTTAATAATGGCGGCTCAGCCTTGGATGCGGTAGAGGCCGGAGTGCGGGTTGTAGAGTCGGACCCAAACAATTCCTCGGTAGGCATTGGAGGGGCTCCAGATCGAGAGGGAAATGTAAGTCTCGATGCCTGCATTATGGATCACAAAGGAATGTGTGGAGCTGTTGCTGCCCTTGAAAATATTGAAAATCCCATTTCTGTGGCTCGAAAAGTAATGGAGGATACTCCCCATGTTATGCTTGTAGGTAAAGGGGCTTTGGAGTTTGCTATTTCTAAAGGTTTTGAAGAAAAAAACCTGCTAACCGAAGACTCCAAATTAAAGTGGGAAAAATGGTTAGAAACTTCCAAATACGAACCCATTATTAATATTGAGAACCACGACACTATTGGTATGCTGGCCATAGATTCCGAAGGAAATCTTTCAGGATCTTGCACAACAAGCGGCCTTGCCTATAAATTAAGAGGCAGAGTTGGTGATTCTCCTATCATCGGGGCAGGACTTTTTGTAGACAATGAAATTGGTGCTGCTTGTGCAACTGGTTTAGGTGAAGCCATTATTAGAATTGCTGGAAGTGCGATAGTTGTAGAACTAATGCGACACGGATATTCACCAACTGAAGCTTGTAAAGAAGCTGTGGAAAGGATTATTAAAATTCATGGAAAAGATGCCGCTTTCCAGATTGGATTTTTGGCTTTGAATAAACAAGGTGAATATGGGGGTTACAGCCTTTTTTCCCAATTTAATTTTGCCATTACCAATAAATCTAAAAATGAATTGGCTTATACCGAGTATAATAAGGAATGGACTTAAATGAAAAATGTCTTTCTCCTTTGCGCCTGTTTTCTTCTATTGCTTAATTGCGAAAAAGAACCTTTAGCCATAGAAATTTGTCTCCAAAAAGGAAATCCTTCTTTAATCCCCGATGTCCAATCTCTACTTTTGGGCGAAGGAAGTTTTACCTTAAGCAAATCCACTGAGATTCATTTCCAAAACAATATTGAAAGAAAAGATTTTTTTACATCTGAAATTTCTGAAATACAAGATTCCCTAGTTTCAAATGCCAAAGTCAATCACCTAAATTTTAAAATTAATAAGGATGTAAAAGGTGGTTTGGAGGCATACAAATTAGATATTAGCTCAAAATCAATCGAGGTTTCTGCAAATTCTGAAATTGGACTTTTTTGGGGTATTCAAACTCTTAAACAGCTCTGTTATCAATATTTAGACAGCTCTACCCTACAAGTCCAAATTCCTGAACTTCAAATAAAGGACCACCCAAGGTTTGAACATAGAGGAATGTTGTTGGATGTTTGTCGACATTTTTTTGACAAGAATATTGTAAAAAAATACATTGACCTTCTCGCCTATTACAAAATGAATATTCTCCATTGGCACCTTACGGAGGATCAAGGATGGAGAATTGAAATTGATAAATACCCCAAATTAATAGATGTTGCAGCATGGAGGGCAGATACTTCAGGCGAAAAGTACGGTGGATATTACAGCAAGGAGGATATTAGAGAAATCGTGGAATACGCCCTAGACCGAAATATCACTATAATTCCAGAAATTGAACTACCTGGTCATTCCCAAGCAGCTATTGCAGCCTACCCCTATTTATCTTGCAGCGGTGACTCTGTAGATGTGGTAAACGATTGGGGAGTTTTTAAAGAAATCTATTGTGCAGGAAATGATTCTACTTTCGATTTTATTGAAAATGTTTTACTAGAAGTGATGGATCTTTTTCCTTCCAAGTACATCCATATTGGTGGTGATGAAGCCCCAAAATACAGATGGGAAAATTGCGAAAAATGTCAGAATAGGATTCTAAAAGAGGGGTTAAAGGATGAACACGAGCTTCAATCTTATTTTATTACTCGAATAGAAAAATTCCTGAATAAAAATGGAAGAGATTTAATAGGATGGGATGAAATTCTAGAAGGTGGCTTATCTCCAAATGCAACGGTACAAAGTTGGAGAGGAATGGAACACGGAAAAACGGCAGCAGAGCAAGATCATAAAGTAATTATGTCCCCAACAAGTCATAGTTATTTCGATTATGATTTAGCATCGATAGATTTGAAAAAAGTGTATGAATTCAATCCTATAACAAGGGATTTAGCAGAAGATAAAATGAAGTACATCCTCGGTGGGGAATGTAATTTATGGTCTGAACACATTCCAACAGAAGAAAATTTAGACTCCAAAGTATTCCCGCGAATATTGGCCATGACCGAGGTTTTATGGCGCTATCCTAAGGAAAGGAATTTCAAAAGTTTTTATGATAAAGTGCAAAGTCAATATCCATTTTTAAAATCAAAAAATGTGGCCTATGGCTTGGAATCTGTTGCCGCTTCAATTGTCCCTTTGTACTCAATGGGTAAATCAAAAATTAAACTGGAGCCTGGACTAACGAATTTGGAATTAAGCTATCGAAAAAATGATAGCGATGAATTTGTCCTTTACCAAAATCCAATTTTTCTAAATTTTTCTGGCAAGCTACAGGTTCAAGCGAAGAAAAACGGTAAAAAATACGGTCCTATTTTAAGTCAAAATATTAGAGTACACAAAGCATTAAATTCAAAACCAAACTATTTTTCAAACTACAATTCTTGGTATGAAGGTGGTGGGGATATGGCATTGGTAAACGGTTTTTTAGGAAGCTTAGATTTTAGGGATGGAAATTGGCAGGGCTTCTTTGGTGATGACTTGGAAATTGTCTTGGAAATGGGTCAAAAAAAGACAATTAGTGATGTTTGGTTCAACTTTTACCAATACAATAATGCCTGGATTTTCCTCCCAAAAAGTGTAGAGATATTTGCTTCCACCGATGGGAAGATTTGGGAAAAGTTGGCTGGAGAGGTATTAAAAGATAAATCAAAAATAAGGGGAAAATTTATCGAACCTGTCCACCTTCTAATTTATCCAGAAACAGAAGTGAAATTCCTCAAAATAAAGGCGAAAAATGTAAGTGTTGTTCCTAATTGGCATGAAGCTGCTGGATCTAAAGCATGGATTTTTATAGATGAAATTATAGTTCACTAATTTTAGAAACAGAATGGAATTTGAGCTTTGTACTGATAATTATAATGCTGTTTTATACGCCTCCAACCATAATTTTAAAAGGGTAGAATTATGTACAGCATTGGATTTAGGCGGTTTGACTCCAAATTTTGGCTTAATTCAAAAATCATGTGAAATCCCAAATATTGAAAGTCATATCATCATCAGACCACGAGCCGGAAATTTTAATTATAGCAAGGAAGAGTTTGAAGAAATGCAAATTGATATTGAAAAATCCATCGATCTTGGTGCCTCTGGAATTGTTATTGGAATTTTAGATTCAAACAATGAAATAGATATGGAAAGGAATTCACTTTTATTGGAAATCGCCAAAAAATCAAATATTGAGGCTAGCTTTCATAGGGCTTTTGACTTTTGTCCGAATTACCAAAATTCCTTAGATCAACTAATTGAATTGGGCTTTGGTCGAGTTCTAAGTTCAGGACAAAAATCAAAAGCCATTGAAGGAATTGAAAAATTGGGAAAAATGGTGGACTATGCCAATGGAAAGATTGAAATTATGGCGGGAAGCGGAATAAATCATTTAAACGCAAAAGCAATTTCAGGAATAGGCGTATCCGCTCTACATTTTACAGCCAGAAAGGAAAAAAGTAAAATAGACCCATTCAATATGGGATTGGAATATGATATTGACAAGGACAAAATTCAAAGCATTTTAAAAGCTTTATGATAAAATTAAAATTTCTTTTTATAATCACTTTTGTCCTATTTTCAATTGGGTTAAAAGCTCAAGACAGCAAGGAAATAAATCTTAGCAAAACCAATTGGGAGTTTAAACAAATAGGAAAAGATAAATGGTATCCTGCTAAGATTCCTAGCTCCGTACACATGGATTTATTGAGAAACAAATTAATCGAAGATCCCAACAAAGAAAATAATGAACTCAAACAAAGATGGATTGAAAAACAGGATTGGGAATACCAAACGAGCTTTAAAGTAAAGAAGAGTTTACTTGAATTTAAAAAGCTCGAAATGCATTTCGCCGGCTTGGATACTTACAGCGAAATATTTCTGAATGGGAAATCCCTTGGACTAACCTTCAATATGTTTAGGGAATGGACTTTTGATGTAAAACCATTTCTAAAAGAGGGAACAAACCATTTAAGAATAAAATTTGAATCCCCTCTTAATCACAACAAAGAAAAGGTAAAAAATTATGGGGTTGCGCTGCCCTCTGGGAATGAAACGGTGGATTTAAAAGTAAGTCCATTTACTCGAAAAGCCATTTACCAATTTGGTTGGGACTGGGGCCCAAGGTTTGTAAGTTGTGGAATATGGAAAGACATAAAATTAAAGGCTTGGAATGATGTAAGAATTTTAGATGCAGCCTGTGAAACCTTATTTTTAAACGACTCGCTAGCTATTTTGGAATTGGACCTGGAAATTGAAAGTAGAGAAGCCAAAGGTCATTATGAAATTAGATTTCAAGGACGAAGAATCCCAATTGAATTGAAAGCCGGTAAAAACCGACTGAAATTTGAATTCGATTGTAAAAATCCAGAACTCTGGTGGCCGAATGGCTGGGGAGAGGCCAAGCTTCATAATATGGATATCGATATAATGGAGGGGCCAAAAAGTGCGACAAACTTTTCCTTTAAATATGGAATCCGAGACATTCGCTTTGTAAACCAAGGGGATGAAATTGGTACTTCCTTTTTATTCAAAGTTAACGGTAAGGAAATATTTGTAAAGGGCTCCAATTATGTTCCACAAGAAATATTCTTAGAAAATATAGAGAATGATGACTATGAAAAGCTGATTCTAAAAGCCAAAGATGCTCATTTTAATATGCTCCGTGTTTGGGGCGGTGGAATTTACGAAAAGGATGTTTTTTATGATTTATGTGATGAGCATGGAATTATGGTTTGGCAAGATTTTATGTTTGCAAACTCGCTATACCCTTCGGATTTTAAGTTTCTTAAAAACATAACAGAAGAGATTACTCAAAATGTAAAACGCCTAAAAAAACATCCGTCAATTGTATTTTGGTGTGGGAATAATGAAATTAATGTGGCTTGGGAAAATTGGGGTTGGCAGGATCAATACAAATATTCCAAATCCGATGAAACAGCCCTTTGGAATGGACAAGTCCAAATCTTTCAATTCCTAATTCCCGACTTACTATCAGAATATTACCCCACGGCAAATTATGCATCTACTACCCCATTGAGCAATTGGGGGAAACCCGAAAACTTCAATCACAGTAGTATGCACTATTGGGGCGTTTGGCATGGGAAAGATTCTTTTAGCGAATTCAAAAATAATGTTGGTCGGTTTATGGTTGAATATGGTTTTCAATCATTCCCCGATTATAAAATCTTAAAAAAGTCCATGTCGGACAGCAGTTTATACTTGAATTCCAAAGTGATGCAAAACCGACAGAAAAGTTATATCGGTAATGGACTTATTAAACACCATGCAGAAAAATGGTTTGGCCCCGCAAAAGACTTTGAACAGTTTGTCGATAACAGCCAAAAGACTCAGGCATTTGCTTTACAAATTGCAATTATGCAACAACGCCTTCACAGTCCGCATTGTATGGGAACCCTTTTTTGGCAATTTAATGATTGTTGGCCTGGTCCATCTTGGAGTGTATTAAATTTTGATGCATCTGAAAAAAAGGCCTATTCTACTGTTCAAACTTGGTTTGCAGATGTTGTAGCGATCCCAGTAGTAAAAAACGGTAAGTTGGAAATACACCTTAATTCGAATAGAAAAGATTCCTTTACTGGAATTCTGGTTCTGAAAATTGAAGATCAAGAAATGGAATTTGATTTGGTTGGTATTGAGCCAAATAAAGCAGTTCCTCTAAAATCGGCAAGAAATTAAAAGATAATGCTGACATTGAGCTACAAATAAAGGAAGGCAAAAAAACAATTTGGGAAACAACCATTCCGAGCAAACTGGTATTTTGAAAATCAAATTACCAAAAAAATAAAACAAAATGAAAAGGGTATCCTTAGCAGATATTGCCAAATCGGCCGGCGTTTCAAAATCATTAGTATCTCTCGTTATGAATGACAGAGGGGATTCTCATGGAATTAGTAAAAAGACACAGAAAAAAGTTAAGGCGGTGGCAGATGATTTAAACTACACACCCAATACCATGGCTCGAAGTTTAAGAACAGGAAAAACCGATACCATAGGCTTAATTCTTGCCGATATTGGAAACCCATTTTATGCCAAACTTGCCAGGAGTATTGAGGATTTTGCAATTACCAAAGGCTATCATCTCATTTTTTCAAGTTTCTTGTCGTTCTATATGTTAATGTTTTTTTTAAAGGTAATATTGATCATCTTTCAAATATTTTTTCACAATATTCTTCTGCGAGGAATGGAGTGGAGAACCGAAAGAAATGGAACCTGAGATCAAAGAGCTTAAGTGGTTTGATTTGGATAACCTTCCTTATGATCAAATTTTAGATACATTCCCGACTAGCTA
>CAKZNE010000335.1 GCA_937129395.1 uncultured Cryomorphaceae bacterium
CCCGAGCCATCCTCAATGCTATGGATTACCTTGTTTTCCTCAAAAGTTTTTAGTGTACGAAAAATAGAACTCCTATCGGTGTATGCTAATGCGTTTTCAATGTCTTTTAACGATTGGGCTTTTTCTTGGCTCAAAAGGTGTCGCAACACTACCGTTCTTACTGCTGTGTTTTTTACTTTTTTTATGTTTAGGATTTCCTCTTCTGTTTGCATTTTCCTGTTTTATTCCTTGTCTATGCGTTGGCTGAAAACAGCTCTTTTGTTTATTTTTGCGTTGGCTTGCGTGTCAGCAAAAAACCAAATGTGCTGTTTGTGCTGTTGGCTTTTTTTTAATTGGGCATAACGACCCGGCTATGCACAGTAAGGGTTTTCGAAGCACAAACCTTTCGAATTGCACCGAGCCAAAGCATTGTATTTTGTTTTTAATTTATTCATTCTTAAAAGCCAAATCAATGATTTGGCGGACTTTCTATGAAAACCAACTTTTCAATTTAGCAATGAACCCCTTATTGGGTATAGCCATTGTTGTGGGTAGTGTTTTTTCTTTTTCTTCTGTTCGTTTTTGTACGATTGATTCATTTTCTTTTCCGTGAACATATTTGTCAATCCACTTCCTTGCCTCTTTTTTAAGGACTTCTTCAATGTTGTCTAAGTCCGCACCTTCAAAGTAATAGTTAACTCCAATTTCTTCAAGTTCGTCCCATCCGTGGTAAATCAAGTAGAAGTTCATAAGTCCCGATTCATAGTCATTGTCAACGCAAAGCTGATAGAGAGACTGTAAATTCTTTCTTATCTGTCGGCCGTTCAGAATTTCATTCAAGTGATAATGAGTTTCAGCGATAACAGCACTTTTGTAGTCGAGTTCTTCAAGTCCTAAGTCGTTAAGAACGTTTGTTACATAGGGACTTATTTCAAATCTGTCAATCGGTTTAGAAAATGAAGCAAGCATTAACACATTGTCAGTCTCCTTTCCTTGTCGGATTAAGTCAATCGCCCAATCAACCGCTTTAGAATAGTCGAAATGCTCCAATTCCTTGTGGCTTTGAATCAGTCTTAATATGTGCTGTTCGTCTGTCATTTTACATTACCCACAACGTCTCGGCTAAGTGGAGTGCGGGATTGAACAGTAAGATGTTCAATCAGCGTACGAAACTGAGCCAAACCAATTTTTGTGAATTTACTTTATCAAATATAATTCGTCAAAACTTGTTTTGGCGGATGCATCACGGAAAACATTCTATTAACCCACTAAACCCGCATTACATTTAGCCTTTGTTGTGCCTAGTTTTTTATTTTCCAATGAATTGATACTCTATTTAATATTTTCTCTTTTTCATCTTCGGTAAAATAAAAGCTAATACCTCTGCTGTATAGATTATATGTTAGTGAATCACTTGATATGTAATCGTGTTTTTTTCTTTTTCCGAAATATCTATCCAACGGAGGATTAGTATCACCTAGTTTAATTTTTTTATTGATGTGTACATCGTAGAATTCGGTTTTTTTAATTTCAATTTTTTCTAGAAGCAAGCTGTCTTTTTTTGGTCCGATAAATATGAAATTGATTCCTTTACAACTAATTTCTTTTTTGAATTCATAGCCGTGTACAGATTCTCCTGTTTCACTGTCAATTCCATCCCAATGAACTGGCGAGGTGTAGAAGAAGTCTTCTAATTCAAAAACATCAAGCACTTCTTTAATGGTGGAATGTTTTAGACAAAAAATCTTATGGCCTATTTGTATTTCTTTTCCTGGTCTAATAATTATTTGTTCAGGGTTGAAAGTCACAAAAGAATAATTAAGACAAATTGTAAATAATAGGATTACGTATCTCATTTTTTAAATTAGGCACAACGGTTCAGTATATGAAAAGTAGCGCTGAAAAAATACACTATCCATTCGATTAAACTTAAGCCGAATTTTAAATTTTTCTATTTATCTTTTTTTCTAAAATTGCAAAATTTAAAAATTTGGCGACCTCGAAAAAGTGCCCGAACCTTTGTGTTTGCAACTGCTTGCGCTATTTTTTATATGCATTGTTATACACTGGCTTTTTTCTTTTCAGTTAAAATTCTTTCAATTATCCAAATCAGGTTTGTTATTCCGATTCCAACAAGTCCAAATTCTCCAATACATGACATTCAGAAAATTCCACTAATTAAAAATCCGAGTTCAATTAAAGAAATCCGATTTACAGTTTTCCTCCCCCCTAGCTTGAGAAAAAGTCCGTTTAAGATTCCCAATCCGATTGCAAAAAATTCGTAAACGAGAAAATACATTGAAATTGCGATAATGTCGCCATTTTCAATATTATATGAATTCTACAAAGTCCAATTAGAAAAAGGTAATTCCAATTAATTTTAAAGTTCCTATTTTCATTTTTCAGCTTGTGTATAACTTATTATATGAGTAACAAATACCCTGTTTTACCTGTCATTTTTCAGGGATAAGAGTATGTTTTGACTACTGTTATCCCGAATTGTTCGTTGCTCTATATTTAGGTCTAATGGGCTTCCATTTTCATTAACGCTTTGCTAGTTGCATGGGTGTAAATCATTGTCGTTTCTGGTTTCGGGCCGAATATATTGGAGAGATTTATCTCTTCTATTTTCTCTCCATTAAACTTATCAAGTTCTAGATATTCAGATACAGGGTTATCTTAAGGATAGTTTTTTTTATAATATGGTTAATGTGATGGTGAATATTTTTCTTAAAAAGTTCGTATGATGTTTGAATAAGTGCAACCAAATTACCAAAAAAAAGCGTTCATTTTTAATAATTATTATTACAAGGGCTTAATAAATTGGACTAGGCAATTAGTTAAGAGAATACTAAGTAAATAATGTAATAAAATGGCAAATAAAGCACGATTAACCGTGAAATGGGGTTTGGGGAAATTCCCCAACAAGATGTATGTAAATGAAGTGTTAACGGAATGACATGCTATCTTGCTAGACGTAAAAAAAGCACCAAGTGGTAAGCGAGGTGCTTTTTTTGTTGAGGCGAGAGATGAAGGATTAAAGGGATATTGATACCCCTGCTCTAAGGACAGATCCATCAGGAGCTAAGCCCAACTCGCCGTTAAGAAAAAGTTTTTCCGCCACTTTATATTTTCCACCTAAGTAGAAATCGTAATATGTACCTGTAGCCTCTCCAGAAATATCACCAAAAATTGTGTTGACGGTTGCAGTGGCCTTAACATAGCCTAAAGAAAGTCCAAGGTAAGCTGCTGAGTTTCGTTTGGTCAATAAATAATACCTGACAAAAGGGGCAAAGTGAGTGGCGGTAATTTCGATTCCATCTTCATCACCAGACACATAACCTGCTCCAATACCGATACTGAATTTATCTCCTGAAAAATATTCAAAACGCCCATGAATGCCTCCGTATAATAAGCCAAGAGAAGGCTCAAGGTATTTACACCCCTTCTCCAATTCATTACCGCTTGAACTTTGCCTTTTCCTAGGAAAAGGAGGAGCTGTGCTGGTGTTTTGAAAGCACCAGATTTGCTGTTGAAAATTCTCTGCTTTTCTGGAAGTTACATCACCTGTCATGCTTTGTTTTCCTGTAGGAGTAATTTGGAACATTTCAATGGGATTTAAGGAGAGGTATTTCAATTCTTCTTCACTGATGTCGCTGGTAATAAAAATGGTGGTCATGACTTTACTTCCTGTTTTTCGCTTTTGGCTTGATACCTCAGTAACCGTGAACCCTCTTATTCCACCTTCAGTTTTAAGTCGAACAAGGCTTCCTTCAGGAATAACTACATTATCTACTCCAGCGTCATTTAGACCCTGATAATATACCAGCCAAAAAACTATTTGACTTTTATCATTTTCCTTGTAAACAAAAGCGGAAACCTTAAAACTATAGCCAAACCACAGGCTTCCACCATCTCCAAGAGTTCCTCCATAAAACTGGAATGTTTCCCCCGTAAAGTCGTCGGTTGACGTGCGTTCAGGATCACAGTCCTGTGCGCCAAGTGGCAGGCAGAACAGTAAAAGGATAAAAACTACAACACTTAATTTTTTTTTCATAACGATTGATTTTAGAATGAATGATGACAAACATAGAACAAATGTTTATAAATGTGGTAATTTATATGAGGTAACACAAAATTACTTCCACCCTCATCTTTGTTTTAAACCAAAGAAGGGGAAATTGAAGAAAGTTAAAGAGGCACAAGCCAAGGAGCTTGATCCAAGAATAAAGGCTATAGCGGGTAAATTGGAACAAGTTAGAATAGAAAAGGGCTATACTTCCTATGAAAATTTTGCCATTGAACATGGCATTTCGAGGATGCAGTATTGGCGAATGGAGAAGGGTTCCAACTTTACTTTTGCCAGTTTTCTAAAAATACTGGATGCCCATGGAATGAGCTTATCGGAATTCTTTAAAGAGTTTAATGGGAAACGAGATGAAAGGCAATGACATAATGGTCATGTCAAATGTGAACATTTCTTTTGGCTAACTTAGACGCTTGTTGGAGTTGGTCTTTTGATAATTAGAATATATGGAAAGTTGGGAAGATAAATTGGGATTAGGTGCTTTGGAGAGTATTAGAAAAGTGCAAGAACAGTTTTCTAATTCTTTTGGTCGGTTGTCGAGGCAACACCAAATAATGACCAGTATAATTCCAAATTCAGGATTGCTTAATGTTCAAGAGCAAATGATTAAAAGTTTAAGCGGTCTGAACATGATGTCAGAAATCGCTAAAAGCATGAAGCAATACTCTCAGTTACCACCACTTCATTCATCAGCTCGTGATGCCATTGCTAAATCCACAAGTTTGCACAATAGCCTTGCGATTCCATCCAACACATTGGCGGCAATTAATTCAATTAATCAGCAACATCAACTTCTGTTTCATAGGCTAATACCTGCTGTTGAACCATTGGTCATTACAATACCAGCGATTAGTCAATTGAAAAACCTGGATGTTGCTTTAGGAAGAATTTCAGGTCAATTGGCTGGAATTGCAGTCAAGCAAAAGAATTGGGCAATACTAGAAGATCTTGATGAGGTAGTGGAGAAAGCACATGATTTTACTGAAGAACTTGATAATTCATCTGAACAGGAGCAACAAAGACAATTTGAAATACTTCTTTCATTAGTTCGTACTTTTTATAATAAGCACAAAGCTCGTGGTTCTTTAGTTTTAAAAGTAGTTGGTGTTTTTCTGATGGTGGCTAACATACATCAGTACTACGATTTTCTGCAAACAAAACCGGATTTGGCAACAAAAGAAGATGTTAAACAAATCACAAAGAGTCAAGACTCCATTTCTAATTTTATAAGAATTATAAACCAGGAGCTAAAGGAGCTAAAGAAGTACCGCATAACCAATCGAAATTGTAAAGTAAGATTAAAGCCAAAGATCAATACTCAAATCTTAACAGAATTACCTGTCAATTTTGATGTAATTGTAATTCAAATTCACCATAAATGGCTTAATGTAAGCTATTTTGACCCCAAAGACAATTTACCCCAAACAGGTTGGATAAGGAAGAAGTATTTAAATAAGCCAAAATAAAAAAAACGCTGATCCAATAATCAAGGCTTATCGAATTCGGTTATTTCTGTAAGGAAATATGATTACCATGAGAAGATTGCAACAAATCAATCGATGGAATCTGAATCTTCAACTTTCAATATTTTTCTACAATATTCCTCTATTTCCTCTAGTTTTGGAGGTAATTTATCCATTATTTCTGAGGATATTTTTCGTAATTCTTTCGAAAACGCAGCGTGATCTTCAGGACTAAGCTGTTTGCTATCAATTCTAAATTTTCTATATCCGAAGTCCCAATGTTTACTACTATAATCATTAAAAATGGCCTCAATGTATTCACAAAGAGGCTTTTGTAATAACAGTTTATTTAGATGGTAATAATTACCAAATTCTTCAATAGCCTTTGAGGCAGCATTTAGCCGATCTTCACTCTCTTTTTTTGCATCTGAATGGATTAATTGTATAGGAGCGGTCCAATGAATCATGACTGCGTGCAGCTTTTGTAGGTTCCCATAAATTTCCACAAGTGCTTCGGCTCTTTTCTGGTGGAGGTAAGCGTACTCAATTTGAAAAGCCATGTTGTCTTTGGCAAGAGCTGACTTTAAAGGCTCAATTTTTTCTGCAAGTTTTTCTTTAAAATCTTTCTTAATTATTTCTTGAGCAGATGTCAATTGATCTATAGTGGCTAACTCTGCCATCTGCTTACCCATGTACTTCAGAAAAGATTTGTAAAAAAAGAGATATGAAGCCAAAAGAAAAAAAGCCAGCTGGATCAGCCATGAAATTATCTTTTCCCAGGTTATTGAATCCATAATATTAGAAATTATACTCGATAAATTTTATTACTCTTTGACTGAAGGGATCTGCGTATATCTTGCTTTTAAGAACCGAAATGAAGTTGTTAATTTCTCGCACCTGGATCAATTGAAATTCCATGGAATTTGGAGAATAATCGTGAGGAAGGTACATTTTGATTGCATCGTGAATTGTAGTTAAAGTAGTTGGCATGTCACAAATTATAAGCCCATTCTTTTTAGTGGGATCTTGTTTGACCTGGGTCCAAATAGGTCGACCTCCTTCTGGTTTAAAACTATGTTCTCTAAACTTGTTGTTCGCAAAATAATCCGAAGCACTATTTTGCATAACATGTTGAAGTTTAGTTGGAATTATGACTTGAATTTCAAAATGATCATACCGTTTTTTGTCAATTTCTATGTTGGGCTTTGAACGCAAATAATCACATAATCTTTCTAGAAAATTAGTGTAAAATCCGGCTGCAGCACTGGTTGAAGGCAGTAATCCAAGTTTTGGTGATTTAAATTTCTCCTTAATATGTTCGCTGATAATTTGAACCTGCGATTGCAGAGATTTAGAGATCTGAATATCATTTTCCCCACCAAATATTGAAATATGAATTCCATCCAAATCGGAAGGTTTTTTTGCTCCTTTTTGAAGCAACAGTATTGCTCTAAATTGACCTAACTGTCCCATGAATAAGCCATATTCAAAAACAACATTGTCTCGAGGAGACATAATATCATTCCCTCTTGAGTAAGTCTTATCGTCTTTGGAGCCAATCAATATTCCAAAATCGAACATGCTTCCCGCTTTCAATAAGGAGCTAAGATAAGAGGCCCCTAATCCGAAGACGGTGCCATCATTCCAAACTATACATTCTATTGCTGAATTTTTTTCAAGTTGGTGTTTTACTTTTTGAGCAATAGGTAATCCTTCCATTGAAGAACCAATGAAAATTCTAGGTTTCATATGGAGTAGTTTTTAGTTTCAAATTCATGAGAATAATTTCACCAAAAGCGAATATAAACAAAAGGACCCATTTGGTTTTCTAGCATATCTTTCTCTAGGTCAAAATTTACGATACTTTTTTTGCTGCCAAATTTATTTTTGATACTTGAACTTTTAAATGCTCCTCAAAAAGCACCAATTTACGCTTGGGCTGAGATATCCTAAAATCCATCTTGGAAATTCATTACCGTTACCTACTGTGTATAATCGACCCGCTATCGACTGGTTGGATCCACCCCTTTTTACTTCTTTTGATTGCTCTGTTTCATGTTTTAGTTGTTTTGTAGTTTCTCGAGCATTAATTTTTTTAATAAATAGTATGAGTTTAATTAAAATCCAGAATGATGATTTTTATTTTAATGACTTTTGTAATTATCTATTGCTTTCGAAAAAAAAACGCCAACAACAAGGCCAGCGTTTTACGTATTTAATTATTTAAGCCAAATAGTTTTGGCTTTTTCAAACCCGCACCAGCGGTTGTCGAGATCATACCCTCTAGCAGATAGTTCAAAACGAATGAACTTTTCTAAAGGAATTTGATACCGAAGAATAAATCGGAGGGTTTCACCATCAAGGATGGAGATCATACCTCGAATTGTTTCCCAAAAGGGAAGAGGATCAGTATCCATTGCAATTTCTTGAATAGAATCATAGCCCATCCTCTTAAGGGATTTAGGGAGCTTTTTAAATTTCTCTCCTATAAATGAAGGATGATCTAGGGAAACCACAAGGTGTTTTCCACTCGACCCTAGAATAGCTCCAAACCTTTGATGATTTAAGCGATTTTGAAAGTTGAGCCAAAGGGCATGATCACGAGCTTTTTGTAGGCTTGGATAGGATATCACTTCATTTTTCATCACCCTCTGCTTTTTTTTCTTTGGGAAGAACTCTACCATTTAGTGAAATGATGTCTTCACGAGATTTTTTAGCATCCTTGCCTTTCTTTCGAAGGGCACGTTGGGTATTAAATAACGATCGGCACTTGATGTTAAACTCCGTATAGGAATAAGCATCCTCCTTGTTTTTAAAGGAAGCAACATAAGTTTCATACAATGCTCCATTGGTCATTTGATTTCCCTCCGCTTTCATTAGCAATTCTAAAACGAGTGTTGCAACGGGGTTAAGCCCATGCTCCTGCTCCGAAAAGCTAAATCCAAGCTCTTCTATTTTAGCTCGCTGATTTTCATCGGCATACTTCAGTAATACTGAACTATCTTTCCGATAATCTTTAAGGCGATCTACTACCTCCCTTTTTTCGTCTTTGGCTTCTTGAACTTTTTGCTCTAGTTCATTAAGAAGCTTTTGATCGGTTGTGATGTTCTGGATTAGAACATCTACAATACTTGCATTTTTGCTCATTGTACTTGATTTTGAATTAATAAAATTGTTGTGAATTACCTGCCTGCAATGAGAGACAGAATGTGAAGATCATTTTCTTGGAATTGACGTTCATTAATAAGCTCCTTCATAGCTATATCAGCTAGATCAGGAGACTCATAAAAACGTTTAGGAGGGGAAGTCACTGAGTTGATTTCTTCCTGCTGAGTACCAGCGTCGTAAATGCCATACACTCGGCATATTTTCCCAGCCTTTACTTGTAGGGAACGATAGTTATTTAAATCATAGGAGTCCCACTCTGAAATTTGCTTAAACCTTAAATAATGGGATTGCAGACCAAGTTGGTCCAACACTGCGCAAACTCCTTTTGCAGTAATAGATGCATTTTGACAAATTTCCTCATCCCACAGATCAAGGAAATAGCCCAGAATTAAGGTGTCATCTCCAATAGTCTCAAGAAGCTCTGCTTTACTCATCGCGCCCAGTTTCAGTTCTTTCAATGCTTTGGCATCGTAGATGGAACAAAGGATATTCTTCAATTCATTTTGGGTAAAAAAAGATTGAAAGAAAGGATCAATTTGGGCAACTTTGGTGTTGCTGATTTCATTGCGAGTCTTCAGCAAAAAATGCCGAAGTACCACGCGTGTTGTCATGTTCATTGTATTTGATTTTAAAGATTACGTGATGGGGTAGTTGGCTACTAGGACTTCTGTCTTTCGTGCCAACCGAGGCTTTCCAAATTCTGCCTTTACGGCGCTTTTGGTTTTGTTATAGGACTGGAGATACCAACCTTGTTTTTTAATATATTTATCCAAAATAGGATTGGGAAATCCGCTTAATAGGAATTTCCCTTTAAGGGCAACAAGTGTTTCCAATAACTCTTTGTACTGATCAATAGAATAGCCTTTGTAATGTCCCATATCGGTATGGATATAGGGTGGATCAATGTAATGGAAGGTATCAGGGGTATCATATTGAAGAATGACTTTGACGGCATTACCGGTTTCAATCTGTGCAGACTCTAAACGCCTAGGAACAGACTGATCAAATGCCATTTTTTTATTCAAGAAAGATTTAGCCCGTTTTCCGTATTTATCTAGTCCCCAAGACCCAATTCTAGAACCGAAGCCCATATTGGTAGCGACATAGAAAGCCCATGCTTGCTGAAGTGGGGAAAATAAGTGGGGCATACGGTATATACTCCATGCTACAGAATAGGTAGCACGAGAGAACAGGGTTGTCTCCACTTTTAATTGTAGGGAGTTGAAGCTTGTTTTAGCGATTTCAAAGAAGTTCATCACCATATGATTCACATCATTGATGATTTCAGATTCTGAAGGTTTTTTAGCAAAGAATACAGCACCACCTCCAAAGAATGATTCAGTATAGATTCGGTGAGTGGGTATATTGGGAAGAATATGACGAAGCATATTCTGCTTACCACCATAGTAAGCGATAGGGGTTTTCATAAATAGAGTAGAGAGAAAGAAAAATGAATAAAAGCGGGTAATAGAATTAGGGAGGAAAAGTCTGAGCTGAAAAAGCACGAGAAGGTTTTCCGTTTATCATGAGTCTCAAATAAACCTCAAAGTTTGCGAGGGAGGTAAAGTCAGCAATTTCATATTTAGGAATTCCAAGAGGGATAAATTCTTTTACCAAAAGGGAAGCATCGGAAGAGGAGCAACGAAAGGCTACCACGGTACCAACGTTACCTAAAAGGGAAGCCCTAACCTCAGAATCCAGTTGATATAAGAATTGGTTGGCTAAAATTAGCCCAACCTTGAACTTACGAAGCTCAGAGAGCATTTCAGAAACTAGTTCGGTGTTGGTTAAGGTTTGAAATTCATCAATATATAGGAAGAAAGGACGCCTTTTAGAAAAAGGGGTATCAATACGAGAAAAGGCAGCTGAAGCTAGGGAAGTGAGAAGTAAGGAGCCCAAAATATGAGCTACATCTGAACCCACCTGTCCTTTAGCCAGATTAATCAAGAGCACATTCCCCTTATCCATTGTGGAACGAAGGGATAACTGACGAGTATTTTCAACTAGAACCTTTCGAACTATAGGATGAGCTAAAAAAGCGCCTGTTTTGTTTAAGATGGGAAGAAGATCAGCGGATTTGTACTTGGGGAATTCTACTGTCCAAAATCGTTTCACATCATTGCTGGTAACATACTTTAAGCAAGACATGCGAAAGTTAGTATCTTGAAGAAGTAGAGGGATATCTACGAAATTGGCGGAAGGTTGACAGAGCAGGGTGAGTAAAGAAAATCGAAGTATATGCTCCATTTTCATTCCCCAGGCACTCTTCCAGTGTCGTTTAAGGATTTCCAAAATGTTAGAGGCTACAAGAGAATGTTGAGAGGGTTTTACTTTTCGAAAAGGATTGTATCCCCACTCTAAAGTTGGATCGGTAACATCTAAATAGATTACTCTTTCTTTATCAAAATCAGAAAGACTATCATAAACTTCACGACAAGCATCCCCATGAACATCCAAAAAGGCAAAGCCCCGTGAGGCTTTAAGATCTTGCTCCATAAGGCACTTAAGTAGTGATGTTTTTCCAGCACCTGTCTTACCTAGGGCGTAAAAGTGAAAAAGTCGATCGGCTTGTTTGACACCAAAATCTTCACCTGAATTTCTAAAGTTAGTTTTCCCAAAATAGCTGACCTCATAAAGAGAAGGAATCATGGAAAGAAGAGAAAAGAAGAAAAACGAATAACTATTGAGTTGAAAGGAACACGCGAGTGATAGAGGTTTTATTGAGCTGTTCAGTAGTGCTTAAAGATGGTAGAAATTTCTGCTTAGGAGTATTATACCATAATTTGAATTAAAAGAGTAGTCCATCAATTCTGTAGAAAATTCTCATCCATTCCCTTTTTTAATATTCTAAAATTTTCTTTTAGATAAAGACCTAGCGCCATTACGTTTGTCATTATCTACTTCATGACTTATTGTTGCGATTAGCTTCCATTGTTTCTCTTTCAATATCGAAGTTATAGACTTTGTCAAACTCTTCAGCTGGTAATCGCAAACTTAAAATATCCGAAACTTTAACGGTTTCCAAGAGGTTATTAATTTGAATATGTAAACACCTTTTGGTCTTATATGCAATATCTTTTATTGCATCAATGTTTGTATCTGGAGAACTCATAACAAATCTCAAAAGGTTATTTTCTTTTTGTAGTTCATTCAGATGAGAGCGAATACCCTCTGTAAAAGCAGGCATCATTAAATATCCAGAATTTCCATATTGGTTTTGTGAAGCATTTCTGAAATTCAAACTATCAAGCGCCACAATGGATGGTCGTTGAAAGTCTTTCTTTTTATCTTTTTCCACTTGTTCTGATGAATAAACTCCATAAGGTCTTAATGCTATACTCAAGCCATGTTTATATTGATCATAAAAAAACTTATGCTTTTTGTAGAATTCAATTAGCTCAATAAGAATCTGTCTTAGTCTATCAATAGAGTCATAAATGGTTTTTAGAGTATCCGTTTCCGTAGTTGCCTCAGTCTTTGAAAAGTAAGGAAAGTGAAACATTTTACAGATGTTCTCATCCTTCATGGAAAAACCTTTGATAAAGGAATCTACCTTTCCCGCATTGTATTTAATGATACTTCTAATAAAGTGGTTTTGATTTTGTGAAGCTGAGATTAACGCGAATAAGTCTTCAATATATTGCATACTGTGCTGAACTGCTTCAAACAATAAGCCATTTTCAATTTCTTGAGCTATAGTATGCTCTCCAGCACTTTCATCGGTAGATTTTATTTCCTCAACTATTTCGCGGTAAAAGTCATACTTGTTCTCAAGTCTTTTTTTAATACTTAAGACTTGTATGTACCTCCATTCTGAATAGTAAGATGAAAAGAATTTATTTATTTGATCACGGTTTATATTTTGTCTTTCTTCCGTTGTCATTTGTATACTCTGAATATGAGAGGTTTGAGATTTTTTTTCTTTTTAAATTTGTCAATTTGACTTTCCCTTTACTTAACTCACTATCCCAGAAAAATACTGATGCTTGATAATTCTTATTCTGTGAAGACGGATATAACATTCCAGATATTTTATTCTTCCTATTCTTATTGAATGGGAATCTTAGAAATTCTGTAACAACCTGAGTTGAAACATACTCTATGTGTTCTTTTCCGTCCTTAACGATTGTTTTAGTCATATCTCTTACCAAAGAGTGAATGAATAAAATCAAGTAGTACTTCTTTTTATTCTTAACGCTAAATATGCTTGGGATATTCGGCAGTTTATTAAAGTCGACCACGACTGTGTTTTCAATTGTTTCAAACTCTGCAATTGAGACATATTTCTTCGCTTTATTTTTACGACTTACAGTTTCAAGAATTGCTGTGTCAATGTCAAAAGCAGAATAAAACATAGAAATTCCTGAGGGGCTAAATCTATTCGGATAAATTGCATTTTCATTTGGCGGAGAAGAAATATCTTCAAATCTATTAATTACGGTCTTAAAATCATGTTGTCTACAACGATATAGTTTTGTTCCTTTTGGAATTGCTCTTATAATCCCCAAAGAGGAGATGAGCTTACCAACTTCTTTGAGGATATGAAAGGCTCGGGTTTGATTTTGATCTCCTGCTGAAAACAGAAATCGAGATTTGTGTTTAATCAGATCCTTAAAGTATTTCCACTGATATTCCAAATCATCCTTTACATTATCATAGTATAAGTCAGGTTGAGCCCAAGCAATCATTTCAATGGAATCTATAACGTCTTCTACAATTTGAAATGGCTCTGCCATCAGCTCAATTTCGTTGCGAATAATTTCATCTGGGCTATATATTTCACCTAAATAACCTCCTTCTCTTGAGTTGTAGCTCATAAAATTTGCCGCATCTTCATAGAAATTTGAAATTCCAAACATTAAAAATTCCATCAGATCTTCAAATGAAACCACTTTCAATTTTTTTTTGCAATAATCACAATGACCATGCTTATAATTCTTTTTGATAAAATTGGTAATACTATTATCTTCAAAGTGTTTGGCACAAATATGTTTATCAGGAATACGGTTTAAGTTCCTCTCCTGTTGTTCCATCCACTTCTGCTTAGCCAGGCCCATATTAGTTAGTAAAATTGGATGAAAAGCTCAAATGCTTTGATTTTTTTTTAATGGTTATAGGAATACTAGAGCTTTTACCATTGGTATTTTGCTGATGCCATCTTTATCAGCTCCCTTATCTCTTGGACAATCAAGTCTTTTAAATGATCGACAGACCTCTCCCTTTCCACGGAGGGTACATTCTCAACTTCATTTTGAAAATTGGTAATGGCATTGTTTCCTACCTTCATTAACGTATCAGTTAGGTTCTCAATAGTTGCTTGCATGGCAATTAGTCTATTTTTCAAATTCTCAAATTTATCTGATCCTAACTCCAGATTTATGCTAGTAACGACATTCTGATAGTTATCATGAAGGCGCTTTTTTAACTCACTCTCAAATAGAACCTCTGCTCTTGAAAACAAATTTTCTTCCAAATAGCTCATTTATTTTTTATTTACAATTAGTAGTTTAAAGGCGTTTCAACTTTTATATAAATGTAACAAAATCAGATAAGCATATAGATGTTTTTATACATAAAAAATTAGCTTAATTAAGGCAGATGATCCATACTAGCTATTACTAGTATGGATATAAAGTTTAAATGGGTGTCCGCTTCCATAAAGTCCTTATCTTGTAGGAAATAATATTTCTATGGAATTGGCCCGTTTTTTTCGCAATTATGGAGACGAAGAATCTTGCACTCAGTTATTTAAAGAATTTAGAGATCGGCAAGGAGTAATTTGTAAAGGATGTAAAGGGAAAGATCATATTTGGATCCGAACGGTTAGGAAATATGAATGTAAATCCTGTCACTTTCAAACTACTTTACGAAGCGGTACAATATTGCATGCCTCGAAGTTACCTTACCATTATTGGATTTACGCCATTGTAATGATGACCTATACCAAAAAGAGCATTTCTGCTTTAGAAATGCAACGTCAATTGGGGCATAAACGATATGAGCCAATTTGGGCGATGATGCATAAAATTCGACGATCCATGGGAGATAGAGATTCCCGGTATCAATTGGAAGAGTTAGTTGAATTGGATGATGGTTTTGTAAAGAGTTTTAAGGATAAGGATGAAAATGACTCCAATGGGAATAAAGCAGGAAGGGGAACCCAAGAAAACTCTAACATTTTGGTAATGTGCAGGGTTAGTAGTGGGAAAGATGATAGCAAAAAGAAAAAAGACACCGCCTTTAGGTATGTGAAAATGCGACTAACCCTTAGCCAAAAAGCGGAAGAATTTGAGAAAATAGTCGAACAGCATATTGACCCTGAAACTTGCCTAATGTCTGATGGTTTTCCATCTTTTAGTAAACTTGACAGTAAGGTAAAAAGCCATCTACAACTAACTGTAAGCCCCAAGCTTGGTGGTAAAGTTTTACCCTGGGTTCACACAACCATATCGAACCTAAAAAGACAACTGCTGGGTGTCCATTCTGGTGTAAAGCAATCCTATTTACAGAATTATCTAGATGAATTCTGCTATAAGACAAATCGAAGGTATTTTGGATTTAAATTGTTTGATAGAGTTATGGTAGCTGCAGTTACTAATCATTCAAAATATGGAAGCCTTTAGCGAAACGGATACCCATTAAAGTTTATTACTGAAGCCTTGACGTTTTAGAATAGATATTGTACAATGCTTAAGCCTAATTGTAAAGGCAGGTAAGAGGAATTAAAAGCAGGGAAGTGATCCTTGTTTTTTTTGTTTTCCATTTTGAAGAACCCCCTCTTGCTAAAAACATCTCCATGAGATATACTATTAACCGAACCGATAAACAAAGACTAACACTCGTTGGCCGTTAAGGCACATTCTGATTTTTCGAATCAGAATCAAGGAAACATCGAGGTATATTTTGTCGGGCATTTTTTAAAAAAAATGTCTGCATCAAATACCCGCTGATTTCCTTGGCGGGTATTTAATGTTTTTATGCACCTTAATAACGAATCAATAACGCTACAAGAATCAATAGATATTTATTTAGACTGGAAGAAGACCCACACGGCAGATGCTTACAAAGCTTACCGAATACGACTGGAACAATTTGTGAGTTTTATTGAAACTCAAAAGTTTCAACTAGCCGACATTACTGGAGATGATATAACAGCCTTTCATAATAAGATGTTGGAGAATTTCTCATCAGCAACGGTTGCTTATTCTGCCAGAATCCTTCGGAATTATTTTCTTTTTTGGCAGGGAAGAGGAAAGACAAAGTTAAACCCCAAAGAAATTATCCCCATTCGATTTATCAATGCGGATAAGGATGTTGTGGAGGAGGAAGATTTTGAAGAAATGACGGATTTATTGGATGAAAATTACGTGGATGACTTACAAAAGAAACTTGTTCTTCATCTACTCTGGGACACAGGAATGCGAATTAGTGAATTACTAGACCTAAAACTCTCAGATATTGGGGAAAGGGGAGAGAATGGCCTTAGAACAGCAAAGGTGAAAACCCGTAAAACGATGCGCTACAATTTGGTGGTTTGGGGAGCTTCAACAGATGATTTACTTATTCGATATTTATCATGGAGAGTTCAAACAGATCATCCCAGTGATAAATTATTTATAGCCACCCATAAAAAGTATCATAAGGATAAAGCAATAACTCCTCGTACAGTTCAACGCTGGGTGAAGCAATTGGCTAGTGCTGCCATGCTTGACAAGAACCTTACCCCTCATAGTTTTAGACATGGTAAGGCGCACTATATGTTGGATAAAGGAGCAAGCGCCGTTGATGTTCAAGCAGTATTACGACACCGCAACTTAAACTCAAGTCTAAACTATATGCAGCTTAACCAGAATCAATACCTTAAAACTACTTCTAAGTTTTTGGATCAAACCATGCCTATAGCGGACACCTTTAAGAGTATCCTTGCCAAAAATGGCAAAAGTGTATACACTCTAGCTTGATTCTTTCAAAAGTCATTTTCTTGATAGACATTATTCCATTTTGTTTATCGGTGACGAAGTCCTATTACCTTAATTATTGCAAAGACCTAAATAAAAAGGTCTTTCAATAGAAAGGAGCAATGTCGTAAAAGATATAGTAAGGGACGGGTTGTCGTATTTCCAGAAAAGTTTTACGACAAAGATCTATCAAGGAAATGACGATGAGAGAATTGGATTATTCTTAAAATCAAAAATCTACTATGTCTAATTATTACACCGTCTGTTCTGAACGCAATCAGACAGATACTTTAGAAGCCAAAAGCACCTTTCAAAAGATTGGGGTATTAAAGGTTACCGAAAATGGCGGATGGTTTTTACATCTGTATCAACAGCCTGAAACCTCCTTTCGCATTTTTCCGAATACTGAAGAGGAACTTCCAGTAATAAACTAATTATGGAACTCAAAAACACGACTCCCGTTCCCAACGGGATTTTTGAGCAGATGGGAATGCTTTCAGGAACAGAACTCAAGGCTTTACTACTAATCACACGAAATACTCTCGGCTGGAAAGATCAATCCACTGGCAAGCGAAAACAACGAGATTGGATTGCCCATCGCCAATTTGTTGAGAAGGCAGGAATTAGCGACCGCAGTGTTACTAGTGCAATTCAAGGACTAATCGACAAAGGACTCATAGAAGCTACCGACCGAGTTAACAATGCAATGAATCACCCTAAAGACCGCCAGAAATGTCCACAAGTTTTTTATGGATTAACTGTGAACAACCAAGAAAAACTTACGGACACCCCCGCAAAAAACCTACAAAATCGTCCGCAAGGATTGCGGACTACAAAAGAAATTTTACAAAATAGTAGTCAGCAGGAATTGCCCCAATATCCACAAAGGGAACTTATCGAACGAGAACATTACCGCAATCAAGAACAAAGAAATGGTTGGAGGTATTAGGCATGAAACCAGTAGCAGAAGAATCAGGCAAGGAATAGAAAATGAAAATCAGAGATTTTCTATCAATAAGGTAGCTTCATTCCAGTTGATGACCAAGAAACCTTTTAATTTCATCCTCAATGCTGTCTAGTATTACCTAACTTTGAAAAGGAAAAATTAATTCGTGAAAACTCTATGGTAAACAATCAGTTATTCAGGCAATTAGCATATCACCTCAAAGAACATACGGGTGTAGAGGTCATTGGCATTCAAACTCATGGAGGCAAGTCTAATAAAATTCAATTAGGCGTTCGAGACTTTTATCATCCCTCGGATAATAGGCAAGTGACTATAATAGTCGAAAAGCCAGAAGGTGAAACTTCGGAACTGTCAGGTAAAATTAAAGCTGTCTTAGATAAGTATTTCACAAGTCATTACATCAACCTTTGTTTCTGTAATGAAGATCATATCTTTTATGTTTTAGAGCTTAACTCGATAACCCAACCATTATAAAAATTGATGGCTAAAAGAACCAGAAGTCATATTCTAGAGGACGAATCAAGAAATCAACTTCAGGCTATTATTCCTTCGGAATGGGTTGTAAGGGATAAACCTAAGGATTATGGAATTGATTGTGAAATCGAAATTTTCGATAGTAAAGGAAATCCAACAGGGGCTATCTTTTGGGTACAACTAAAAGCTACGGACTCAAAAAAAACAGGTTTAGGTTTGAGTATAAAAAAAGAAAAGCTTAAACAGTTTAACTCATATCCTGTACCTGTTTTGTTTTTAAGATATTCTAGCCCTTTAGAATCATTTTTTTATGAATGGAGCAATAAGTATTATTTCCTTGGGGTTAATTCTTCCTCGAAATCTATTAGCTTAAAATTTAATAAAGAATGGGACGGAACTACTCCGACTGATATTCAATCGTATCTAAAAAAAGTTAATCTGATTAAAAGGGGGGATTTTGAATTACCCTTAAGATGCTCAATAGTAAATTATACTAGTTCTGTTTCCATTGCTTATGCTATTAAATCAAGCTTCGAAAATTATAATGATTGTATCAGGTTTGACAATGAGGGTTACCTTTTTGAAATGACAATCTATGATAATAAGATGCTAATCACATTGATGAATGAATTCGCTGCATTTTTCTATATCAGTGAGGCTTCATTCAATGCTGATACACTATCTAAATCTATTGGTTGCGGTATCTTAGTAATCTTAGCTCAAATTAAAAAATACGATCTATTAAATATTCTCTTTGATAGATTAGATTTAAAGAAATACTTAAGTAAAAATGTTGAAATCCTAAAATTCCTAATACCACATTTATTCAACGGGGAAAATGAAAACATGAATTTCATTCACCAGTGCATGGATGAAATTGATGATCCAGCTCTTGAGGTTCTTACTAACATAACTTTACAAACCAATAGAAACAAAGCTTCAAAAAAAACTAGAGACAATATAATTTCTTTTTACCAGAAACTACTGGACAGTCCTAAAAGGAACAGAACTGCGAAATCTACTTACCTGTATAATATTGGCAATATTTATACTTCGCGAGGTGACTACTTAAAAGCATTAAGTTTTTACAACAAAGCAAGAAAATATAACCCTAAATATTTAGAATATGATTACTTCTTAGCGGAGTTGGCTGGAGTGCTTTTTGAGAGTGAGAAATATGACCTATCAAAAAAACTTTATAAAAAATCTCTTGAAATAAATGACTCTGAATATTTGAGATATGCTTTGTATGGTGACGCTTTGATGTTCACAGGTGAGTATTCAGAAGCGGTGAAGAATTTTAATATATACTTGATAAATTCTGATGAAGCAAGTTCAGAGTATCAATTGAAATTTACTGCTTTAACCACTTTAATATCCACTGGGTATCCTAAAAGTCAAAAAAGAAATACTTTAGAATCTTCTAAATTGATTGGTGAGAGAGAAAATACATCACTAGAAAACTTAAAGGAAGCTGTCGGAAGAGATCTATTATGCAAATATGCCTGGTATGAACTAGGACATAGATATTTAGAACAAGATAAACTTAAGGACGCCTTTATATCTTTTTTGATGTCATCAGTTTTGTATAGATATGTTAATGCTCCTTGGATAAATTGCACAACATTATCACTTCAAATTAAAGAAACTGATATTTTATACTACCATGTAATTAACTGTTCTTATAGATTTTGTGGAGATGGTTATATTAGTGAATTAATGGACTATATTCAGAGTCTTAACCTTGATTTTGAAGAACAAATCCTCGAAGCAATAGAAAAGGCAATTCAGCCCATAAATCAACCTAAAAAAGAGTTCAGACTAATTGATAATATTGGTGAGGTGATTACAGTTTTCATTTAAAAAAACAATTTGAGGCAAAAAAAAGAAACGATCTCTATTAGAAATTACAAGAGAGTAATGACCCAAATTAGAAAACGATAAGAATTTTGAATCATCTTTAAGTTCAAAGAGCTAACAACTTTCTTGGATAGATGTTCAAAGCTCATTCCAATGATGTTTAGCCATTAGACCATATTAAACGATAAAGTTCTTTTTTATTTTTAGGTGTTTCATTGAAAAAAGGCTCAATGTTGTTAGCTAGCAAGCCTCTTTGATGTGAATGTAGTGAAAAGAAAACTGGCTTCGGAGTTGTAGATTGTTGTACCGATGAATAAATATTGACCTTATCTGCGAGTTTGTATTGGTGACCATCACTCGATGTCAAGATTCCATTGAAATATATACCTCGGTTTCCCATTGACACCATAGAGTTATTCACTGTTTCAAAAGTTTCTTCTAGCTTTTTAGTCCTAGGCACATTGGTATCGGTTCTCCAGTCTTGTTGTATTTCCTTGTATTTATCCGAATCCAAAAAGCGGTAACTATCAATTAAAGCAATGTAATACGAGTGCTTCTGTGAAAAATTTTTGGAAGCGAACCTCTCTGCATAACTGGCCAAAAGATGATATCGCCTAGTTATTTTGATGTGATAAAGAATACCTTCAACAGTAAATGAGCTTCGGTGATTAAGATTAAATAGCTTTTTGAGCGGCTCAATGCACCTATGGTAGTAAATCTTATCGTTTAAATGACCTCTCATTTGACGGTTGAGGACAAACAACTGGTGCCATGAAGGAGCAGCATCTGGATACTGCTTTACATTCTCGTTAAGTAGTTGAGTGGCCTGGTGGTAAAGGTTTTCCATCTGTTTTAGATCCAATCTATCATTGCTAATATGAGCGATAAAAATACCAGCATGAACACTATTAACCACATGGTTAAAAGTTTGTGGGTTGTTTTTCTTAAAGTTGAGAATTACCCTCATAGCTTCCTGTAAGTCCTTCTTGTCCAATAGCCAGTTTGCTAGATGCGTCACTACGACAGGAGAATTACAATACTCTTTGACTTCTTTGATTAATGCGGAAAGTCGTTCCTTATTTCCAACTGACCACATGTATTTCGCAAAGTTTAGCTTATACCACCAGTTGGGGCGGTTGTTCAACTGAATTATCTCCTCATAAAGAGCAGTTATCTCACGTTCGTATATGTCAAACCCTTTGTAGTTTGCCATAGCGTTAAGTATATAAGATCTAATCAAATTTTCACTATCAATATTTCTATAATAGAGATCAACCATTTTGGAAAACTTGAGAGTCTTATCATTTGTAAATTTGAGCAAATAGTTGAAGTATGTTCTCAGTACAGGTAGTTGATGATATCCGTCATCTATCAATTTTTCGATTATACCTTCAGCAGCCTCTGGTTTTTTGTGGTCCAGGTAGTGACGGACAAGCCTATTTCGGGCGTGTAACGAGTCATCCTCAAAATTGTGGATAATGGTTGTTAATTGCTCTACAGCAAGGTTAACTTGCTTTCTTCGGGAAAAGAGGATGTACAATTCCATGTACGTCTTGGGGACATCAGAAGTTTGAAGGTTACTTTCCTTTACGAATTCTTGAAATACCTTAATCAGTTTCTCTTCTTTAGGGATAAGCTCTTTAAGTAATTCATCATGTTTTAAAAACTTGTTTCTATACACATTGCGCAAAAAATGAATATGTCCTTGCATACTGGATGTCATACATCTTTCAATGGTGTTTTTAAACAAACCCTTTTTGTAGATTCCCTTTGGATCATCCCTTGACAGGAAAAATGGAATAACGTTCGGGTTACGAACTACCAGTAAATTAGAGCCTTCTACAAGTTGAAGCGGAAGGTCATGCTTGAAAAGATCAACATGTTCTACCGATGAGATTTCAACTCCAATTATCTCTAAGCACAAAGCGACCTGAGGTTGGATATCATAGTAGTTAAAATTGGCAACAACTTTATACAAGGGCTCAAGCTTCTTGAATTCCGGATGACCATCGCAGAATGACAACCAGATGTTCCAATCAAATTTAAACTGATAACGTTTGGGGTCAAGAGCCCTCAGGTTTTGTAGCAGTTCAAATATTCTCTCAGTAGTTGTTCGGTTAGAATTTTTTACAAAATTTGGCCTGAAGGCATTAATCTGGGCTACATCAACGATGTTAAGTTTAGCAGCCAATCTCTTAAAAAGGGAAGAGTAAAATTTACTTGAGGAAAAGAAGATACAGTGTTCAATCGTTTGAATATGAGATGGTGCGATCTCTAAAAAAAATTGGTTCCGCTTTATACTGGTCAGCGATATTTTCTCCGTCATAAGCAAGGTAAAACCGTCTTCGTAATAGGTTTCAGAGAGTTGTACGATGAATGCTTCTAATTCATTGAAATGCTTGGAATAATTATCCAATAACACCAGCGAGTGTTTTCCTTTCGGTTCAGGAAAATACGGAATATTCTTTGGGTCATTGATTAGAAAAGTGTTGTAACGGTTATAGAACTGTTTTCCTAACTGGAACAGAAAAGTTGTTTTCCCACTTCCCCCTCTTTCATTAATAGTGATAATAGAAGATATGCTGCCGAGAGCATTTTCCTTAAATCGATCTCCAAGATCTATCGGTATCTCATTGTCTGTAATTAAGCGGTCACTTCTTTGCACATGAAGCTGATTGTCAATAATGTAGGGCAAAAATGAAGAGTGGCTGTTATTATTGATATAGAATTCCAACAGTTGTTCATTGGTTTTTTTAGTTTCCGAAATCTCTTTCCAGTAGAATTTATTGAAATGTATTAAACCCGAAAATTTGATTGAATCAGGGCGATCAATTGGTTTGCGTATATTCTTTTTCCATTTTTTTAATTTCTCTTCAAAAGGGATCTTTTGAGGCCTTATACCATTTAAAAACTGTAAGAGTTTTTTTGGTTTTCCATAGTCATAGTTGTGAAGATTACTAAAAACATTAACGTGCAATCCATTTTCTAAAAAATCAACCAACAATTTGTAAAGGAACTCTATTGTCTCCTCACTTGTAACTGTTCTGGGTTTCTTTTTATTCGCAGAATATTTTGGATGAGTTATAAAGTTTCGATACAATCTCAATTCGTGAAGAAAATCGATGTTCTTAGTATACCTTTTTAACTCATCGATAGTTTCTCTAAATGAATTAATTATAATTAGTTGGTCGACATATTTCCCATGATAGTTGGAGTTTACATATTTTAATATCAAGGTATGAATGACGGTTTCAATTATTATGCTTGCTTCCTTAAGCTTTTCGTTTTCAGATTCTGAATCAATCACCACTTTAAGATGGTGAGATAGCTGTTGTAGGTCAAAATAATTCATATAACTATTAAAAAAACCTCTCCAATCGAACTGGAGAGGGGAGGGTTCATATTCAGTTGGGAATACTCTGAGTGAAGCAGAGCTATGCAAATCATTTGGGTCGCAAGGCTTATAACGTTTCACACTCTAGTTGTGAAACGAAATTATGCGAAACCGAAGAATTCATAGAACCTTTATCGCTGCATGTCATACCATCGGGATTAAGTATCCTAAATGTTTAGCATAACATGCTAAACATTTCCTGAACTATTCGATTAGGAACACCTTCACTACATATCCTATCATAGCTTCAAAAAATGTCAAGCCTTTATATTTTATATGCGTGTTAATTTGTACTTCTTGATTTTAGTATCTAATGTTCTCTCCGCAATTCCCAAGGTTTTGTAGGTCCTGGATTTATTCCACGAAAACATATGGAGTACTTTTTGGATATGCTGCTTTTCCATGTCCTCCAAAAGCTGAGAAGCCGATGTTCCTTCGGGTGAACTTACCCGCTTAGGTAAATCCAATAACCGCACTTCCGTATTACAAAATGCATAGAGACGCTCCATCAAATGAATCAGTTCTCGGATATTCCCTGGAAAGGCATAAGCAAGAAGAATTTGCTCTGCTTGCTTGGAAAACTTTAAAGGTTTTCTTGGGCGTAATTTTTTGGCCATTGATCGGTTGAAATGATTGATACAAGCTTTCTTGTCTTTTAAAGGGAGCTCTCGAAGGGAAGGACATTCAATTTCTGCCACCGCCAGACGGTAAAAAAGATCAGCCCTAAACAAGCCCTTTTCTTTAAGTTCAAAAAGGTTTTTGTGGGAAGCGACAATCACTCGCACATCAGTGGGTATTTTTTCAAAACCACCAACCGGAGTTATAATACCATCTTGCAGTACCCTTAAAAGCGTTTGTTGGAACTTTGGCGAAATATCACCGATTTCATCAAGAAAGAGAGTACTACCACTGGCATGTTCAAATGCACCTTTGGTGTCTTTATTAGCACCAGTAAAGGCTCCTTCTTTATACCCAAATAATCTGCTTTCCAACAAGTCATCATTGTATGCCGCACAGTTTATAACAACAATATCCTTCCCCTTTCGGATTGAGTTTTCATGGATGTAGTTGGCGATTATATCTTTTCCAGTACCAGTTTCCCCGTGGATCAATACCGTAGGATGTACAGTGGCATGAGCAATTAAATAAGCTCTTTCGAGGACTTTATCGATTATCTCAGGTCTGAACAAATCTGAGGGAACTTTTTCATTACGCTCATCGTTAACACGGTTTTCAAGGACTCTGGCAAAATCAGATTTTGTGACCGCTGTATATATCTTTTGAGGGAGAGCCCCATTTCTTTCATGGGGTGGACGAACCTGAAAAATTTTGACGTTTTCGTACTCACCAGCAATCAGATATGCCGCTGTTTGCATTGCAGGAGTGCCAGGAGATGTATAGATCTCAACTTGATATATCTCAGAGGAGAGTTCTGAAATGAGACTAACCAACTTTGTTTTAATCTCATCGATGTTTATGACATCGGAAATCCCCATACATCTGGGTTTAAGATTATAATTAGGGAAACTTTGAGACAAAACCCTTGTAAGTTCAGGAAAATGAGGGTCATTATCTAGGTTTTCCCTACTTGTGGTGGCCAACAAATGATGCTCATCATAATCAAATAGATTCTGGTAAAAATCAAAGTGAGTTCCAGATTGGTTCACTTGAATCCTTCCATTCTCATCTTTTGTAAAATCATGTTTTTTTGCCATCCATGAGATTAGGATTTTCTTTTTCCCTACGATGGGAGTTTTCTTTTTCATAATTAGAAGGGTCTAAATGCCTTAAAAATTACGGCGTTATGGTGTTTTCTATTGAATTCTGAATTTTTAAATAGCTGGTTATCAATGCTAATTTTTAGGGAATAGCTATTGGAATGGGTAAGCCAGAATCGTTCTTTACTTGTTTTCATCGAAATACATTCAAATTAGAAGACCTCTAAACTATATAGGCCCAACGCAAGAGCGTTGCGGAAAACCTCAAGAGGGGTGTGTTCTCTTGAATATTTCGATTTCAGCATGTAAAAGAATTGATTTTAGGATACCCCAGTTGCCATTTAAGGGAATGGTTTTTATCTCGACTGGCGTTATCCTATCCCTTGTAAAACAACATAGATCTATGGAGATATTAATTTAAATCTATTATCAGATGAAAAAATATCTTCTAATTTTAATTGTGAGTATCTTTTCCTTGATCATTATGTCTTGTGAAAAGGATGAGTTTAACTCCTCCAACAACGGCCAAGGCGATTCAGACTGCTGTGGCCATGAAATACCATTGCCAATTGAACCTGGAGATACTTTAGGGGGAGAGTAGTTTAAGGGCGATTGCTACCTAACTGATGAAACCCGCACCAGAAGTGCGGGTTTTTCATTTACTTTTATAAAATATGTTGCACAGATTTATCAATATTACCTCACTTTATATTGGGTTCCTTCTTCTTCTCATTAGTTGTTCAGAATCTCACCTAGATTCTGAATCAGAAAACAAACTAAACCAAAAGGATTCTATTGTTTTATTAATTAACAAGGGGAAAATAAGCATTGATTCAATATATTATTTAGACATGGCTATAAGGATAGCTGAGACTAAAGGGTATGATTCTTTGTGGTTTTCGGCATTGGATTTTAGAAGTAATCTTTTTTATAAAGACAAAAATTATTCTTCTTTTTATTCAGACAGCAAAAATTATTATAATCGAGCATTAGAAAAAAATGATACCCTTCGAAAAGCTGAAGGTGGATTTAAGCTAGGAAGCTATTTTCTAAAGCGTAATATTTTGGACAGTGCATTCTTTTTCTTTTATCAGGCTAGTAAGGACTATCAATTGTTGAGCGATAGTGTACAAGCAGCTTCCAACCTGCTTAACATGGCCATTATTCAAAATTATACAAGGGATTTCTTTGGAAGTGAGGAAATTTCAGTTAAGGCTTTAACTCTTCTTAAGAACAACCCCAAGCCCGTTAAGCTTCTTTTGGGAATTTACAATAACCTAGGAATGGTTACCCGGAATTTGAATCGATATAAAGAATCAGTAAAGTGGTATGAAAAAAGTCTATCCCTTATTCGTAATCCGAGAGAGAGGATGGTGGTGTTAAACAATATGGGAGTGGGATATAAATTCCAAGGGCAATTTAAGAAAGCCGTTGCTAATTTCAACGAAGCCCTTTTATTGGACTCGACAAATAAACACATGCTAGTGGTAGCAACCATCCTTGACAATATGGGGCATTGCCATTTACTCGAGAAGCAAAATGCCACTTTGGATATTTACAATATCCTAAATAGAGCCTATCAAATCAGGATTAAGCAATCCAACCAGTTGGGTTTGTTTGAAAGCAAACTTCATTTATCTGAGTATTTCTTTTTAGACGATGACTTAACAAAAGCCTTTGCATTTGCTAAGGAGGCTTTGGTCATTGCACAAAAAAATGGATTTACCTCAAATGAACTAAGAGCCTTAAAGGTTTTATCCGAAAGGAGCGTTAATGCCAAGTGGAGCAAAGACCTTCTTTTGAAGATGGATGAAATTGATAGATCTGGAAAATCCTATCAGCAGCAATTTGCCTCGATCCTATATGAATCTGAATTAAAGGAAGAAAAGAACCAGTCGCTTCAAAGCATAAACCAGCGTCAGGATAAAAGCCTGAAAACCCAGAAGAAATGGGGAATTATTTCTCTAGTGGTAATTGGATTGATTGTCATTTTATTAATATCTGTTTATTACAATTACAAGCAACAACAAAAGCTTCACGAAAGCCAACTCCTTATTGAAAGACTCAAGGCGAAAAGTGAAGAAAAGCATTTATTGTCTTTGCATTTACATGATGATATTTCAACGGATTTGTTGGTAGGCCTGCAACGGGCTGAGGACCTTATGGGGCAGGGCAATCATAAAGAATGGAGTGAAATATTAGATTTATTTGAAAACACCTATGAAAATTTGAGGACAATATCTCAAGATATAAGCATAACTAGTTTTCAGATTATCCCTTTTGAAAGGAAAATTGAAAATCTAATTCAGATTTTTTCTTTTAAGAATGGTTTGAATATCTCTCAAGAAGGAATGGAGGAGATAAATTGGAATGAAATTACGGTTGATTTAAAGGTGGAGTTCTATTTAATTGTAAAAGAGGCATTCAATAATATCATTAAACACTCCAAGGCTACTCAGGCAATTCTGCTGTTTTCCCAAAAAGGAAATAAACTAAATGTATCCATATCAGATAATGGGATTGGAATTGAAGAAACTCAGGCATCAGGAGTTGGAATGTTAAACATCCAAAGTAGAATTGAAAAAATAGAAGGAAAACTAAAGGTTATATCAGATAATAAAGGGACAACCCTTTTAATTGTACTACCTAAATTATGAAGCATGTAAACGTTTTGATCGTGGAAGATCATGATTTATTAGCAAATGGGATTGAGAGCAAGCTAAAGGAAAAGAGCAAGTACCAATTTCAAACAAAGGTTGCAACAAATTTAGAACTAGGGCGAAATTACCTAGAGAATGGCTTGTTCGACGTAGTACTATTAGATTTGGTGCTAAAGTCTGACAAGAAGGATATTAAAGTGCATGGTGGAGAGGAGTTACTCAAGGAGATACGCAAAATGCCAATACCACCAAGGGTAATAGTCATCTCGAGAATTGATGCATTGGACATGTTAGATTATGTGGTTAATCATTTACAAGCAGATGGTTATATTTTAAAAAGTAGAAAGAGTTTAACGGAAATACTACCAGCAATAGAGCTTGTTTTAAATGGGCAACAATATTTTAGCCCTTCAGTGTTAGCCAACTTAAAGATTACCTCTGATCTTTTAGACTTAGACAGAGCGAACCGATTAATTGTAAAATTTCTTTCTAATGGATTAAAACATTCAGAGATTGAGCAATCTTTAAAAGAATGCAAAATTAACATTACTGTTTCCGCTATAGAGAAACGAATTAAACATTTGAAAGATTTATTTGGAGCCAAAACTACTGCTCACTTGATTGCCTTGGCCTACCAAAAAGGCCTTTTATAATCCCTTAAAAACTGAGGTGGAATTGCAATAGTTAGTGGATTGAATATCCTTAAATCCTTAATAATAAAGCATCTAGTTATTGGCCTAATTTCGGACAGAAGTGCTTGAATAAAAATCAAGCATAATGAAATCACAAAATTCAACCCAAGAAGTCCAATTCCAGGTTTACGAAAAACCTGAAGCACGTACCCTAATTGAAAAAACAAAACGTGAACTGGGGGATTCTGCTAAGGAAGCAGGAAAGCGTGATGCCGAATCTAGTTTACCTCGGAAATCCGACAATTTTTTACCTTATATAGGTCATCTATTGATATCCGTTCAAGAGTTAATCAACTCCTTGAGAAGCATCCATAAAGCGGACGAAAATGTGGCCCAAGCTGTCACCACACAAGAGCGAATATTACAGCAAGCCCGCAATGAAAGGAATGAAATCCAAACCAAATATTCTAAGGCTGAAGGAGAGTACCAAACTCATAAGGATGGTTTCCCTTCGGTTTTAGCTATCATCATTTCGGTGATTATTCTATTACTGGGATTGATGGAAGGGGGCATTTCAGTTCAGGCCATACGTGCGTTTATTCCCCATTATGTATTCGCATTGCTCACCTCAATGGTTTATGGCTTGAGTTTAACGATCCTAGCCCATCAAGTGATAACATGGTGGTATATGGGGAAAAGTCAAATAATGAAATGGCTGATCAGAATTTTGATAATTGGAGGTATCTCAGGAGCCTTCTTCATGATGGGATTGTTACGAAGTGGTCAGATACATTTAGCAAATTTAAGTTTAGAGGAAAGTGGCTCAGCAACCATCTTCACTTATGCGGACCGAGAAGAAGCTCTTTTGTTCACTTTAATTTCGTGGCTTGTATTCTTGCCCGCAGTTCTATTAACCAAGTTTGCTCCTACCAAAACGCAATGGATTGGGATTTTCAAAGCGCGAAACCAGAAAAAGGCCTTGAAGGAAATTGAGGCTAAACTACAAGAACAAAAAGATCGTATTGCCACGACCCAAAGGGAAATTGAAAACCTAAAAGCTTTTGAAATCAGTCGCAATAGGGCCGCCATTCGAGACGAAGAAGATGCCCTTAGTTTGGTGGAGCATGTGAAAAGTCATTATGTACAGATTAATATCCGCTATCGACTTGATAAAGGATCTTTTCCAAGTTGTTTTGAAAAGGAACTTCACTATCCACTAACTACCTATTTCTATAATCCTAAATCTTTAAAAAAATGAAAACGCTACTCCTATTTGGTCTGATACTGCTATTTGCGATAGCCTGTAACACGGACCGTCAACCGCTATTGGATATGACGGTTTTAAAAGATTCCACCGATGAAATTCCTCACTTAAGCTATGAAGACGTCAGGCAGTTTTTGGATTATTCCAACACAGAACTGATCTGGTATGAAGTTTCAATCGCTCAAAGGGAACTCACTGATGTGCGTTATGGTATTATTGCCAACAGTCATTTACCTAAAGGAGAACCAAACCAGACCACAGAACAACAGCGAAAAGTGGCCGTAAAACGGTTTTTGAAAGAAACTGAGACTATGTTAGGCCAAGATTTCCAGCATGGTTCTCAGGAACAAAGCCACTTGTATTTTGGGATTGCTGAAGAATTGAATAAGCTATCGAAAGGTAAAGCCCATCATAAGGTTTTGGTGATTTCCAGTAACCTTTTGGAGAATACGAATATTTTTTCAGCTTACCGACCAAAGGATCTCAAGCTCCTTCAAGAAAATCCAGACTCGGTGATCAATCTACTAAACGATCAACTTCCATTAGAGAATCTAATAGGAGTAAAGGTGTACATCATTTATCCTGCTATCCCAGAGGATCACGAGCTTTTTGTATCCATGTCTACGCTCTACAAAACAATGCTTACTCGAAAGGGAGCGAAGGTATATATCGCTGGAAACTTAATCCCTGAAACCCTAACAGCGCCATGAAAACTTTTTTAACATTTCTAAAGGCCAGTTTCCTTCTAATGATCAAACTTCTCTTGTTAATTCTTTTTTTCTGCACCAAGCTGGCAGAGGAGCTATTTAAGGCGATAAACACGGGGCTATCCGAACATATTCAATCTAAAAATTAAGACGATGAAAAAAATATTACGACACCGAATCAAACAAATCGGGTCATATCTTTTACTTTTTCTGGTTCGCTTATCTGAAACAATGGAAGACTTGGCGGACCATGCTTTGTCACAGTTAGCAGGAAAGGATCATAGTTTAAAGGCTTCTTTTGCGAAAGAGTCCACTATTTTATCTCCTAGAAACAAAGGTTTTGTGCTTACAGGAACGAAAGCTATCCGCCCAGAAATTTCCAAAATGGGGGTGCTTATATCTGGAGGAAGTGGATCAGGAAAATCCACCATTGTCGGCATTCCGAATTGTTTGACCACCGAAAATTCCAAAATTATCCACGACCCTAGTTCTGAGTTATTCGACCAATCTTCTGGCTATTTAAAAAGTCAGGGCTATACCATCATCCGCATCGACTGGTCGGATGCCAATCATAGTCACAATTTCAATCCACTGGAAAGGGTGAGCACTTTATCAGAATATAGCAAACTAGCCACCCAATTAGTAGAAGCTTCGAGCAACAAAAAAGACAAGGGGAACTTTTGGAATTCGATGGCCATTCAATTATTGGTTTGCATAATCCGTATTGTTAAACAGCTACCAAATGAATATAAAACTCTAACCGAGGTGGCACATCTTGTAGACCAATTACAATCCAAAAGTGGACAAAAAGAAGTAGATCAACTTGTAGCTATTATTTCGGAGAAGGACGAAGGATTATTTGAAAAATATGCTTCTCTAATTGGAAATTCAGAGAATACCTTGAGTGGAATTTTGGGTTCAGCCACTACAGCAGTGCAAATGTACGCCTTGGATGAGAATATAATCCATATTACTTCCAATGACAGTTTAGGAGACTTTAAGAAGTGGAGAAAAGAAAAGACGGTAGTTTATATCCACAGCAGCACGGTGAACATGAATTACTACGCTCCGCTGTCCAGTATTTTTTTACAACAGTATTTTGAATCTTTATTTAAATCCTTACCAACAGAAGGTGAACTAGATGTTGACTTCATATTGGATGAAACCCCTATTCTAAGTATAGAATTGGACGTTTTAGCTGCAAATGTTCGTAAATATCGAGGAAGTCTCCTAGTAATATGTCAAGATGCCGAAAATCAGCTTACCAATTCCTTCGGAAGGGAAAGAGCACGAAGCATATTATCCAATCTTAAAACCAAGCTCTATCTCACCACTAATTTAGATAGTGCACAGCGATTATCGAAAGAGTTAGGAACTTATGAATACATGGATAAGAAAACCAAGCAAATAAGGAGAAGAGAATTAATGACTCCAGAAGAGATCATGAGTTTGCCAGCAGATAAGGGATTAATAACAATAACAGGGCAACAATCGATTCTCGCCAGACTAAGCCCCCATTTTCTTATTCTGAGACTCAAAAGGATGAGTGAATTACCACCTGCTTTGGATGATGATCAAATAACAGACAAGCAGCACAATCCCCCTAGACTTTTAAACCTCACCGAATACCTTGAATCATTTCCTTCCTTAACTCCAAAAACAAAAACCGATGGCCAGAATTAGATCTAAAAAGCTGTATAGCTATCTGAGAGAAAATGATGGCCTAGGCAACCCACGTGAGCTGAAAAGATTAAAACGAGAATACCGCAGGCAGTATCAAAACCAGTGGGCTCGTCAAAATAGAAAAAAACATGAAATCCGTTTTACCCTCTCAAAGGAGGAATACCAGAAAATTAAAATCCGTTGCCAGCAGGAATCCAACACACCCACTGAGCTTGCTAAAGACCTTCTGATATGCCGCAGTAAAAACGAACATTTTGTAGCAAACAAGGAAGATTTAATGGCAGTAGCCAAAGAGCTAGGGCTTGCTATTAACCGTCTAAAATCAGTAAGAGAAATTGACACAATCCTTGAAAAACTCCTTTCGGCTGAAATGAAACTCCTGAACTATTTAAACCTTTAGAAATGCCCATACTTAAGATACTTTCGAGAAGGCAATTATCCGCTATTGAGCACACTTTGAATTACATCACTAGAGAAGGGAGTGGAGTGTCAAAACCTCTTTTACACAATTTGCGTAGTTCCATGGAGGATAGGGATGCTTTAGTAAATGAGTTCATCGTCAATGAAGCTTATCGTAAAATTACCAGTAATCGAATCTACTGTTATCATAGTATTCTTTCGCTATCGGATTTAGACAAGGAGCAGGCGACACCTAAAGTAATGCAAGCCATAGCTCAAAAGTATTTGGACTTAAGAGGAGATATCTTAGCGGTGGTAGTACCCCATAATGATACCGATAGCCCTCACCGGCATATCCTTGAATCAGCCACATTATATCGAGAAGGAAAATCTAGTGGACTTCGAAAACAAGAACTCCATAACCTGAAAATGGAGCTAGAGTATTTTATTCAAGAGCGTTTTCCTGAGTTAGAGAACTCTGGAGTAGAGCACGGAAAAGGAAAACCTTATGTCAAGGAACCTGAAATCCAGCTTCTAAATCGAAAGGGCACCAGTGAGCGGGAACAACTCCAAAAACTTATAAAAAATGCCTACTCATCAGCCAACTCCAAACAACAGTTTTTAGACATTCTTCAAGACCATGGTTATTTTCATTATCAGCGAAATAGCGATGGAATACCTACTGGTCTTCTTTCAGAAAGTGGAAGGAAGTATCGGTTTAAAACTCTTGGACTATCCTTTGAAAAAATCATGGAGCTTGAAAGTAAAATCGAAAAACAACAAGAGGAGAAACTGTTAAACCAACTAAAAGAAATTCGACAAAATAAAAACCCTAAAAACCGAGAACGATGAAATTTATAAAAGACTATCTCCTGAAATATAAAGCGAAATCCCGTCAACATTTTTTTGAACTGATCAGGGACAATGGCATGACAGTACAGTATACTAGAGGGGGAATTCCCAGTGGGGTAAAAGATACCAATGGCCGCAGCTATTCTTGGCAAAAACTAGGCATTGGACCATCGGACTTCAACAATCTTGATCAAAGATACATACTGCTAAAAATGGATGATCGCCTAAATAAACTTGAACAATTGCGAGATGGTAAAAAGACCGATAGAAACTTGGAACCCTAAACCTACACAACATGAAAAAATTCTTCACCCACAATATAAAACTACGCCTACAAGCACAAGGAAAACAGGCCTTCGCGGATGATCCCAAAGTATTGGCAGTTATAACCAACCCCGGAGATAACACCTCCTTTTATATTACGGGATATCTTCCTGATCAGGACATGTTATTCGGCTATGTCAAAGGAAACAATATTGAGGGAAGTTGGGGCAACTTTCCAGTAGATGGAATCGAACGCTTGCATCACCTCCTTCAAGGTAGAAAACACTCGAAACAAATGCAGGTAATAAAACCTACCCCTATTTCTGAATTCTTTCCCAACATGAAAGAAGCGATAGCAGTTGCCAAGCTAGATAGGATAGTAAAGGCTCGTAGTGCTGAGCTAGATAAAAAAGACCAAGAACTAGATCAAGAAATTTAGAAATCCCCACGGTTCAATTCAGGTAAATGAAAAAGCTTAAGCCAAGGTTATGAAAAAGGAAGAAATAGGTTTAAAAATTGGTAAAAACTGGACAGATGAGCAGAAGCTTCAGGTTCATTCCTTCCTTGCTTTTATGGCGAAATTAGAGTGCGAAAAGTATATTAACACAAAGTCAATGAAGGACTTGTGTGTTTCAAATTAATGTCCGTGTTTAGACTGGAACAACTCTAAATCACACCGAATTAAATCAATAATACACTTTTAAGAAATGGCAAATGTCATCCTATATTCCAGGGTTTCTACAGATGAACAGGCAGACAAGGGCTTTAGCCTTCGTCATCAAAAAGAAGTGCTTGAACTGTATTGCAATCAAAAAGGATATTCGATTGCCCAACACTTCAGGGAGGACTATTCTGCAAAGAACTTCAACCGTCCTGAGTTTAATAATCTCTTAGTCTATCTAAAAGGTAATCGAAAACGAATTGACCAAATCCTTTTTACCCGCTGGGATCGATTCTCTAGAAATCAAGAGGAAGCTTATCGAGTTATTAGACAGTTCCGGAATATGGGAATTGAGGTAAATGCCATTGAACAGCCTCTTGATCTAACACAAGCCGACTCAAAGGTTATGCTGGCGGTATATTTAGTGATGCCAGAAGTAGAGAATGATAAAATGTATTTAAATGATCTTGGAAAAATCACGCAAAAATTTTCGACCAAATATGGTCGCCTAGCCTATTTTCGACCAATTCATTAAATGCGATTGGCATTAATGCAATACAAGTAGAGTATCCGTTCAAGCCTTTAAGGGATTTAGAGCGTGAAATTAAACCCTGTGTCTTTAGGATTGTTGTACTCGCAGATAGTTTTTCTTCTATAACCCGAAAGAATTTGTTAGGTGCAATCGAAGTTTTCCAAAACCACTGATTTCTGCGATTACTGGTCATAGTCCTGCTGGAGGATGTATTTTGGCGATTTGTTCTGATTATAGAGTGATGGCAGAAGAATCAAAATTTGATGGTCTTACGCAAAAACAACAAGCTGCGATTGATTTTGCGATAAACAAAGAGCACCTTAGTGGTTTGTTAAAATCCAATAGGGAAAATGATGTACTCATAGATTTTGTGGTGATTGATGGTAAGGACGAATGGCGTGATGGACTTAGAGAAGTCTACGCTAACGTGTCACCAGAGGCTTTGGATAATCTTGTAGATAAACATCAAGCATATATTCAAGAGCAAGTGGAAAAAGCTTCTTTTTCTCCCTCTGTGCTTCCTTTCGATGGGGGGGATAACGCCTCCCTTCCTCAGAAAACAGGGAATACTGTCCAAAGGTAGCTATTGAAGGAAGCAGATTTATTCAGCACCCCGTTGATTTGCGCTCCGCTGCTTTGTGATATTTGACACCGTGTTTGTTTGTTTCAGATAAAAACAAAGCGATGTGTGAGAGGTTGTAATGGTGTGTTACATCAGCAATAAAATCTGGGTAAC
>CAKZNE010000336.1 GCA_937129395.1 uncultured Cryomorphaceae bacterium
CTATTACCGCATGAAACAAAGCTAGCCGCAAACTTTGTTGCCAATCGAAGCAGATTGCCTTGGCCGGTAGTTAGAGGTTTGGTGATTCAAAAATTTGGTTCACACCGCCACCCCATTGCCAAAAATGTAATCGTCACCTATAACGGGATTGATATTGCCACCGAAAAAGGAATAAAAGCAAACACCATTTTTGAGGGTGAAGTTCTTAGTGCTGTTCGAATTCCCGGAGGTGCATTTGCCGTGATTATCGGGCATGGTAGTTATTTTACCGTTTACCAAAACCTTTCAGAGGTATATGTGAAAATGGGAGATAAGGTTAAAAACGGGCAAGAGTTGGGGATGATTTATACCGATCCACAAGGACAAACAAACGTGCATTTTGAGATTTGGAAAACTGGAAGTAACCAAGAACCAGTGCCTATGGATCCATTGCCATGGCTAAGTAAGCGATAAGAATTTAAAGCCTCATTTTTCTAGCTCCAAACTACTCATTAATTTATACCTTTGCTTTTCATTTTAAAATGCTAACTAATGATGAATTTGGCATCTGTGATGTTGGGTATAATCGGACCACAGCAAATCATTATCATCCTAGTGGTGGTATTATTGTTTTTCGGAGGAAGAAAAATACCTGAGCTTATGCGCGGCCTTGGCGGTGGAGTAAAGGAATTTAAAAATGCTGTTAAAGATGACGATAAGGATTCTTTAAAAGAGAAAAAATAATTCTAGCACTGCTAAAATTTCCCAATTTTAATGGAATTCAATAGTCTATCCCAAATCCAGGAAGAAATATCTTCTGGAAACCTTTCTTGCGCCAAACTTGTTGATTCTTACCTCGATAGAATCGAAGAAAACAAAGACCTTAATGCTTTTTTGGAAGTTTATTCTGAAGAAGCGCGTTTGCTTGCGATCCAAGTTGATGAAAAGCTGAAAAACGGCAAAGCGGGAAAATTGGCAGGGATGGTTATTGGAATAAAAGATAATTTTTGCTTTGCAGATCATACTGTTTCGGCATCATCAAAAATCTTGGAAAATTTCAATTCGCTTTTTTCAGGAACTGCAGTTGAAAGACTTTTAAAAGAAGATGCAATTATTATTGGACGATTAAATTGTGATGAATTTGCAATGGGTTCTTCCAATGAATATTCAGCCTATGGTCCAGTAAAAAACCCGAACGACAAGAGCAAAGTATCTGGTGGTTCATCCGGCGGAAGTGCGGCAGCAGTAGCAGCAAAGCTTTGTCTTGCAAGTTTAGGCAGTGATACAGGTGGATCCATTCGCCAACCCGCCAGTTTTTGCGGAGTAGTTGGTTTTAAACCTAGCTATGGTAGAATCTCCAGACATGGACTTATTGCATTTGCATCTTCCTTTGATCAAATCGGGCCCTTCACGCAAAGTGTTGAAGATACTGCCCTTTTGTATGAAATTATGGCCGGAGAGGATGAGTTCGATTCTACGCTTTCCAGCAAAGAAGTAGAAAAAACAGACTTCAATAAACCGGAACCTAAAGCTTTGCGAATTGCCTATTATAATGAGTGTTTGGATAACGAAAATCTAGACCCTGAAATAAGGCAAAAAACTCTGGATTTAATCGATCAACTAAAAGCAGAAGGGCACACTGTGGAGCCTGTTGAGTTTTCTTGGCTAGATACCATGGTTCCTATTTATTATGTTATTACTACAGCGGAAGCTTCTTCCAATTTAGCTCGTTATGACGGTGTTCATTATGGTTATAGAAGTCCAAACGCTACAGATTTAGAAAGTACTTATAAACTTTCTAGAACCGAAGGATTTGGTACCGAAGTAAAAAGGCGAATTCTTTTGGGAACCTTTGTATTAAGCAGCGGGTATTATGATGCTTATTACGGAAAAGCTCAAAAAGCTAGAAGATTGGTAAAGGAGGAAACCCAAAAAATATTTGAAAATTTCGATTTTATTATTTCTCCTACAACACCGGGTACCGCCTTTCCATTAGGTCAGGAATACAAGGATCCTACAGTTTTATATTTGGAGGATATTTTTACGGTTCAAGCCAATATATCTGGAATCCCGGCTATCTCCTTACCACTTGGAAAACACAGCAATGGATTGCCATTTGGTATGCAACTTATGGCGCCTGCTTTTGGTGAAAAGGAATTGTTGGAATTCTCCCAATATCTAATGAACAAAGGCTAGTTAAAAACAAAAGCAGCTAAGTCCACGTTTTCAATCAAATTTTATTCACTTTGTAAAGGAAGAACAGTCCATTTTTTAGGATTTAAAATTTCTTTTGATTGTTTGAAAACCAAATATCTTGGATTGATTATTGATCCGATCGCATTCTAATTATTATGAAAAAAATTATATTTCTTTTGGGGTTTTTGCTAAGCTTAAACGCCATGGCATCAGAAGGTATGAACCTGAAGCAAGTTGCGGAAGGTGACAGTCTGAAAAAGGTAGACTCCCTAGATATAAGTGAAATTTCATTAGCCGATGACCCTGTCGCTATGCGCTTGGACAGTTTGATGCGTTATAGTTTTTTCTATTCCGATTCCAGTCAATATTCAACAGAGGAATTTGTGCAAGGGGATGAAGAACTCGATTTAATTCCAGATTTTCCAGACAGTATCTACAAACAAAGAATAGCTCTACTCGATGGACAAACTCCTTTGGACCTCGACTTTAATGTTTATGTAAAAAGGTATATAAATGTTTACACCAAAAAACGCCGTGAACAAGTAAGTAGAATGTTGGGTTTGGCAAATTTCTATTTCCCCATGTTTGAAGAAGCATTGGATCGCTATGATATTCCTCTTGAAATAAAATATTTAGCCATTGTAGAATCCGCATTAAACCCAGTTGCTCGCTCTAGAGTTGGTGCTACTGGACTTTGGCAGTTTATGTATGCTACGGGTAAAATGAATAAGCTAAATGTTTCCAGTTATATCGATGAAAGAAGTGATCCTCTAAAATCTACCGAAGCAGCTTGTATGTATTTAAGTCAGCTTTATAGAATTTTTGGAGATTGGAACCTTGTTTTAGCAGCTTATAATTCTGGACCAGGAAACGTTAGCAAGGCTATAAGAAGATCTGGTGGAAAAACCAATTATTGGGAATTAAGGCCTTTCCTTCCAAGAGAAACCGCAGGATATGTACCTGCCTTTATTGCCGTGAATTATATAATGAATCATTCTTCGGATCATTATATATATCCTAAAGAAATAAAACCCTCCTACTTTAATACAGATACTATCTCCATAAAAGAACAAATTAGCTTAGAACAAGTGGCCAGTCTTATTGATATGCCTATGGCGGATTTAGAATTTTTAAATCCTGCTTACCGTCATAAGGTAATTCCTAAAAGTCCAAAAAACGGTTACTATAAACTTATGCTGCCTACTGAAAAAATGGGCTTGTTTGTAGCAAATGAAGATTCTATTTACAGCATTGCCAAACGCGATTTTGAGAAAAAACGAACTGTTCTTCCGCAATATGTTGAGATGAGCGATAGGGTTCGTCACAAAGTAAGATCTGGTGAATTTTTGGGTTCGATTGCGCGCAAGTATGGAGTTTCAGTTTCGAGCATTAAAAGATGGAATGGCTTGCGAAGTGATAATTTAAGGATTGGCCAAAGGCTTACTATACATCCGAGAAGAATGCCTAGTTCCAAAACAGCAAGTGCCAAGTCTAAAAAGAAAAACACAAGCACCACGGCAACCAAAACAAAAAGTAGCAGTCCAAAAGCCGATGGCAATTACAATGTTTATTTGGTAAAAAATGGCGATTCTTTTTACAGCATTGCCAAGTCCTACCCAGGAATTAGTGCCCAAAACATTATGGATTGGAATAATATTCCAAATGCCAAAAGGCTAAAACCTGGAATGAGTTTAAAAATTTATACAGAAATTTAATGTTCTCCAAACTACCTTTTCTATTTGTATTTGCGATTTTCTTTTCTTGTTCTAATGAGGCAGAAGATGGAGCAAAAGACAGCGCCACACCACCAGAAAATACATCAAACAGAACTAGGCCCTCCAGCAATGGCGGTCCATTGGATTTAATTGTTGTTTGCACCAATTCCGTTTGGGAAGGTGTTGCCGGTGATGCCATTCGCGAAATTTATGCTTCTGCTCAGCATGGCTTACCCCAAGGAGAGCCACTTTTTAATGTGATACATATTGAATCTTCTAAATTTAATTATATCCTTAAAAGGTCGCGAAACATTATTGTTTTGGAAAAGAACCCCGATAATATTGGTGCCAAATTGCAGAAAAACTCATGGGCAAAACCTCAGCTTGTTGCTTTTTACTCTGCTGCGGATCATCAAGGTATTGCAGATTTAATTGAACCTTCAAAAGAAGAGGTATTTGAAAACTTTATGACCTTGGAAATAGCTACCATGCAAAAGAGGCTTAAAAGAGGGAAGTTTCTTCCCAACCCAAAAGTATTAACAGATCACAAAGTAAGAATGAATATTCCAAGTGGTTTTGAACTGGATCAAGAAAATGAAAACCTTCTTGTCTTTTGGAATAAAACCGTGAAAACGGATCAAGGGATTATTATCCATTTTAGCCCATTAAACGATGACAATTTAACCGTGGGTTCCAATACCATTCCTCTTAGGGATAGCATTACCAAGTTATATATCCATGGACAAAAAGAAGGAAGTTATATGAAAACGGAAATGCTTATTCCTCCCATGATTAGCAATATGGAAATTTCCGATCAATTTGCTTTGGAAACTAGAGGCCTTTGGAAAACCGTTGGTGAATTTAAAGGTGGGCCATTTATCAACTATACTATTTACGACGAAAAGAATAAGCAGGTTATTTTCTTAGATGCCTTTATTTATTCTCCTGAAACAAAAAAGAGAAATTTCTTATTGGAATTGGAGGCGATTTTAAGAAGTCTAAAAATCGACTAAGGGTTTAGTGGAGTATCGTTTGTAAAACTTCCAATGACTTTAATTCTCCAAAATCATTAATATGAAGTCTATAATAACTCATTAAAGCTTTTAGCAAGTCTTCCCTTTCATTTGATGAAATAGCTTTCAGGCTTTCCCCCTTTCTTGCACTGGTGCTAAGTTTCTTCCAGTTTTCTAAGCTTTTCCCTTTCAAATAATAGGGGTGTAAAGGTTCCTGATTCAGATAAACACCATTTTGTAAATCAAAAAAATTGGAATCTGAATTCTGAGCTTGAAAACCTAAAAAGGCCGAAAGATTATAGAGAAATGTCAAATGAAAGTTTCCCAATTCGGATTGTTGAGAATCGAGTAGGAATAAGGATTCGGAAAGAAAATCGAAAAGGTTTGGTTCCGGTTCTTCTTCTTTTAATACATGGCTTAAAACCTCGGCCAAAAACATTACCAAGCAGTTTTTTACAGGGTGAAAGTACATTTCGCTATAAACCCTTGGGCTAGAGAACTCTTTTAATCTGCGGAGGCTACTTTTTCCTTTTTCGTAGAAAACCACCTCGCCTTGATTTAATGGGAGCATCATGGCGCTTTTCATCCCGCCTTTTTTGCCTCTTACTCCACCTGCAATAAAACTAATTAGGCCAAAGTTTCTGGAATAACATTTTAGAATAACACTGGAATCGCCATATTTTACAGAACCTATTACAATGGCTAAGGACTTGGCTAGCATCTAATTAACAATGAGGATTTTGGTAACCTCTGTAGCCGAACCCAGATCGTTCGTTATATAGGCAAGGTAAACTCCAGTTTTAGCACGATTACCTGAAAAATCTTTTCCGCTCCAAATGGCCTGGCCACCTTCAGCCACAGTTTCATAAACAAGGTTTCCTTCAATATCGGTAATTTTTACTTGGGCATTGGTTACCAAACCTCTAATTAAAATAGGCCCTTCGTAACCAGGCTCTACCGGATTTGGATAAGCATAAACATCAAAGTTTTGATCACCTCCTTCTGTAGCAACACCCTGAAATGAGACCAAACCTAAGTCCGTAGCAAAAAACACCATTCCGGTTTCATCGTCAATTTCAATATCCAATACATTATTACTAATTAGCGGGCTGTTTTCCTTATTGAATCTCAATATCTCTGTTCTACCATCGGCAGAGGTGTAAAAAACACCGCTATTGGATGTGGCGAACCATTTTTTATTTGCCCCATCTACTTCAATATCGTTCACTGTTTCAGAGCCCAAAAATGGCTCTCCTAGTCCATCCCCATCTTCATCGATAATTATTTGTTGAGCATCGAAATTTCTATTCGGTTCAAATAAGTTCTGAGGGCTAAAAAGCACTGCTACTCCTTCATCAGTTCCAATCCATATTTCACCATCCTTATCTTCCGCAAAACATAAAACCTGCTCGGTAGGAAGGTTTCCAGAATTTTCCGAAGCCTGCATTTTTTTACTTGTAAGGGATCCGTTTTCAAACTTAGCCACCACAATTCCAGATGATCTGGTTTGCATCCATATTTGATCTTGACTTGTGTAAAGAATATCCTTAACCGCTGTACTGCTCGACAGGTTAGATCCCAAAGAAAAACTTTCAACGGTTCCATCTGCATATAATACACTTAGGGGTTTATCCGTGAGGCTATTTGTGAACCACATATTTCCATCTGGATCGAAACTAAAACCGCCTACTCTATGATTGGCAGTTCCGCCGATTCCAGGTAATTGAGCCTCCCCAACTTCATCCTTATTTATCAACCTTACAAATTCATCATTTTCCATTTCCACGATACCATATCCATAGGCACTCATAAAATAATGATTCGGGCGATTCGGGTTCGTTGTGATGGCAACTATATCTCTATAATCATTGAATCTAGAATTATCAAAATTTTCCCATTGGAAATTATCCAACCTAGAAAAGCCACCCGAATTGGATTGTGGTGCCCAAACTCCATCAATTTCACCTGGTGCAACATATACTCTATCACCTCTAGAGTGCATAGTATAAACTTTCTCAGAAATCGGAGAATTAGGATTGTAATTTTGGATGAATAGTTTTTGAAAAACAAGATATAATCCCTTTGCACCATCCCCTACCCAGTAAGAATTAGGATTATCATCAACAACTGCCGCTTTGGGAGAAAAATTTGCATCACCAGCTGAGCTTGTGTTTATATTATAAAGGTTTTCCCAATTGGCATTAAAACCCCTAGCGCTAAAATTATTACAAACCGATAATATTCCTTTGGATCCTGTAACATAAGAATACTGGGCTTCAGGCACTTGACTTGCGAAAACCCATTTATTTCCTTCCAGATAAAAAATAGAGTCATTGTTATTATCTCCTAGTTTGGTTGCGAATACTGTATTTTTAAAATAAGTGATGAATTTCATTTCGCTAGACAATCGAGAATCCTTTGTCCAACTTTGAAAAGTTTGAATGGGGCTTTGCATAGAGGCACTATAAACCCCATCTTCCGTAGCAGCAAAAATGCTGTCCCTTATTGGATCAATTACCACCTGGTTTACTTTTATTGAAGTACCAAATGGTCCAATTATCAAGGTTGATTTTATTATTCTATCGTCCAAATCCATGATCACAATTCCGAAATCCGTTGAGATATATACCAACTTCCCTTGTACAAAAAGGTGATTGGCAGTTTTTAATCCAGGAAAATTTGCTGAAAGACGGATATCCGAAACATTCTCTATTTGTTCCCCTCTAATAATATCGATATTGGCATTATCATATCCAATAATAATTTCACCTGTTGCTTTTGCATAGGCCATCGCCTTAACACTTACATCACTAAGTCCATTTAGTTTAGAAAGCCGAGTGATGTCTTTATTGGCTTTATTAAAAATAAAAAGTCCGTTTTCTACGGCACAAAAAACCTGATCTCCTTCTTGAATAACCTCAACGGTTCGTCCGTAGGGTAGGTGATCTAACCAAATTCCAATTTCACTGGTGGTTTGTGCAAAAATTTGACTAAGGACGAACAGGCTGAGAAACAGGGTTTTAAACAATCTCATATTTAAAAAATAGCTTTTATGGCTAATGAAACGCTAAAGCTATTCAAAAATGATAGGAACAAACAACTTTATGCTAATTTGATATTAATATCTTTGCGAAGATGGTGCTTATTTGCACTTTTCAAAACAAATCTATTTATAAAATTATGGGATGCAATAGTTGTAGTACTAGCGGGCTCCCAAAAGGATGCAAGAACAATGGTTCTTGCGGTGTCAGTGGATGTGGAAAACTTAGTGTGTTTGATTGGTTGTCCGATATGGAACTGCCTGGAAATCAAGAAGTTTTTCCCTTTGTAGAGGTAGGCTTTAAAAATGGACGTAAAGAGTTCTATAAAAATGTAAATAATATCAGCCTTCAAATGAGCGACTCAGTTGCTGTTGAAGGTTCTCCCGGTCACGATATTGGTGTTGTGACATTAAGTGGTGAATTAGTGCGCTTACAGATGAAAAAGAAGCGTGTAAAACAAGATTCTCCAGATATTAAAAAATTATATAGAAAAGCCAACCAAAGAGATATTGACTCCTGGCAGAATGCCCGTGCTAAGGAACAAGAAACAATGATGAGTGCTAGACAAATGGCTCTAGACCTTAAATTGGTAATGAAAATAAGTGATGTAGAATACCAAGGAGATGGAACAAAAGCCACCTTCTTTTATACTGCAGAAGATCGTGTAGATTTTAGGGAACTTATTAAAAAAATGGCTTCGGAATTTAGAGTGCGTATAGAAATGCGCCAAATTGGAAGCAGACAAGAAGCCGGACGGGTAGGTGGAATTGGCTCTTGTGGAAGAGAACTTTGTTGTACCACATGGCTTACTGATTTTAGATCTGTAAACACAGCCGCCGCTCGTTATCAGCAGCTTTCTTTAAACCCACAAAAATTAGCTGGCCAATGTGGAAAACTAAAATGCTGCCTTAATTATGAATTGGATACTTATGTTGATGCCTTAAAGGATTTTCCGGATACCAATATTCAGTTAAAAACCAAAAAAGGCGTAGCGGTTTTTCAAAAAATGGATATTTTTAAACGAAAGTTATGGTATTCTTATAAGGATGCCTACCTGGAGTGGATTCCTTTAGATGTTGATAAAGTAAAAGAGCTTATTGAAAAAAATGAAAGCGGTAAGCAGGTTGATAATTTAGAAGAATTTGCCTTTACCGAAGAAGTGCTTACCCCTGTGGTACAGTATGATAATGTTGTGGGACAGGATAGCTTAACTCGTTTTGACAATAAGAAGAAACCCAATAATAAGAGGCGCAATAATAATTACAGGAAAAATAAATCCAAAAAGCCCAATCCGAAAAGAAATGGTCCTAAATAAGATTCTTGTTTTTTTGGCCTTTAGTTGGCTTTTGTTGTCTTGCTCTTCAAAACCCTATTATGAGGACTATGTTGAAATTCCTTCAACGGGTTGGAACCAAGATAGTATTGCTAAGTTTAAGGTTAAAGTGGATGATACTATATCCGATTTTTTAATTGGAATAAACCTTCGAAACAATAACCAATATCCTTTTAGCAATATTTATTTGTTTAGAGAGATTTACAGTCCCCAGGGTTTAGAGTTTAGGGATACGATGGAGTTTATTTTATCGGATGCTTATGGAAAATGGCTTGGTAAAGGTGTAGGGGAATTAAAAACAAACCAATGGCAATTTGCAAGTAGAGGTTTGCGCTTTAAAAAACGAGGTACCTATACTTTTACCCTAACCCAAGCCATGCGAGAAGAAAACCTGATTGGGCTTGAAGATGTTGGAATAACAATTTTTAAATCCGAATCCAAAGAATAGTAATACTCTGCCAATACTGGCAATAAATACCTGCTCTTTTCGATTTTGAAAGATTGGCTAAAAAGCAGAAAGAGAATAATTTATATTTGAATCTATTAATAGTTTCGAAACATGGCAAAAAAGAAAACAACACAAAAAAACGACTTCAGATCCTATGTAAAATGGTTCTGGATATTGGTTGTTTCCGGCACAGCTATAATTCCATTAATGGTTACCCTAGCAGCCTTGGGAGCTTTTGGAAAATTACCAACCTTTGAGGAAATAGAAAATCCTAAAAGCAATTTAGCCAGCCAAATTTTCACTTCAGATGATGCTATTCTAGGGAAATTTTATGTGGATAATAGAACTCATGTAGATTATGAAGATCTTTCCTCACATTTAGTTCAGGCCTTAATTGCAACGGAAGATGAACGCTTTCATGATCACACCGGAATTGATTTTAAAGCTTTGGCAAGAGCCATTACCAAAATGGGAAGAGATGGAGGAGGAAGTACTATTACCCAACAATTGGCCAAACAGTTGTTTAGCAAAAAACCACGAAGTAAAATTGAAAGAATAATTCAAAAATTTAAAGAATGGGTTATTGCTGCAAAACTGGAAAGGCAATACACCAAGGAAGAAATAATAACCATGTATTTCAATCAGTTTGATTTCCTTTATCAATCCATCGGAATACATTCTGCTGCTTCCATTTATTTTAATACCACTCCGGACAAACTAAATATTGAACAATCTGCCATTTTAGTTGGTATGGCCAAAAACCCTTGGCACTACAACCCCTACCGTACTCCAGAAAAAATGTTCAAAAGGCGGAATGTGGTTTATTATCAAATGGTTCGAAATTCCGTTATGGAAGAAAGCCAACGCGACACCTTAAAAACCCGACCCATTGAAATCGATTTTAAAAGGGTTGGATTATCTCAAGGTTTGGCACCTTATTTCCGTGAATATTTAAGGAAATATATGCTAAAATGGATTAAAGATAATCCTAAAGCAGATGGAAGTGAATACAACCTTTATACAGACGGGTTAAAAATTTACACCACCCTAGATTCGAGAATGCAGCGCTATGCTGAGGAAGCTACTGAGGAGCACATGACCAATCTTCAACGCGTGTTTTTTAAAATGGAAGAAGGTCGGAAAACGGCTCCTTTTCATAATATAAACCAAAGGGAGATTGATGCCATTATGAAGCGTGCCATGCGAACAAGTCCACGTTATACATCCCTCAAGGCATCCGGAATGGATTCCGATTCAATCGATATTATTTTTAACACTCCAGTAAAAATGAGAATTTTTGCTTGGGGTGGAGATTTGGATACTTTAATGAGTCCATTAGATTCCATTCGCTACCACAAATCCTTCTACCATTCTGGGATGATGTCCGTAGAGCCGCAAACCGGTTTTGTAAAAGCTTGGGTAGGAGGAATTGATCACAGCAGATTTAAATACGACCATGTAAAACAAGGAAAAAGACAGGTAGGCTCTACTTTCAAGCCCTTTGTTTACGCCACCGCCATTAAACAAAAACATTATTCTCCTTGCAAGGAAGTTCCCAATGTTCTTACCTGTATTGAAAGAGGAAAATTCAACCTTTTAAAGGATTGGTGTCCGAAAAATTCCAATAATGAATATGGAGGCACGGAAACCTTAAAATCAGGATTAGCAAAAAGTTTAAACACCATTACCACTTATTGCATGAAGCAGGTTGGTCCAGAACCCGTAATTCGTTTGGTTCGCGAAATGGGTGTGAAATCTGAGATTGACGTCCAGCCTTCAATTGCACTAGGTACTCCAGATCTTTCTGTTTATGAAATGGTGGGATCTTACACCACTTTCCTTAATAAAGGAGTATATACAGAACCCATTATGATTACCAGAATAGAGGATAAAAACGGGGTTGTTTTAGCGGAGTATTTGCCCGAAACCAATGAAGTAATGAACGAGGAAGATGCTTATGTAATTTTAAATCTTCTTAAAGGGGTAACCACAACACCAGGAGCCTCAGGTGTGCGATTAACAACCTCTTGGGGAAATTACAGGCATGATGTTGTAACAGGACATCCTTATGCTTTTAAAAATCCAATCGCTGGTAAAACAGGAACCACACAAAACAATTCCGATGGATGGTTTATGGGTGCAGTGCCTAATTTGGTTACCGGAGTTTGGGGAGGTTGTGAGGATAGAGCAGCACATTTTGGCTCCATTTATTATGGCCAAGGAGCAACGGTATCCCTGCCAATTTGGGGCTTATATATGCAAAAATGTTATGCCGATAAAACATTAAATATTAGCAAAGCAGATTTTGAAAAACCTGAGGATCCTATTTCTATAGAATTGAATTGCGCCATAAAAGCACAAAGTGGCGATCCAGATTTTGAAGAGGAACAACCTCCCGAATTTTAAAAAAGATTTTCCATGATAAAAAAGGTAGTTAACGGACCAGATGAGGCAATTAAAGGCATCAAGGATGGAATGACTTTAATGCTTGGTGGATTTGGACTTTGCGGAATTCCTGAAAACTCCATTTTGGCCCTGCGAAAAAATGGCGCCAAGGACCTTACTTGTATTTCCAATAATGCAGGAGTAGACGACTTTGGATTAGGACTGTTATTGCAAACCAGACAAATAAAAAAGATGATATCTTCCTATGTTGGAGAAAATGATCTTTTTGAAAAATTGATGCTGAGCGGTGAGCTGGAAGTGGATTTAATCCCCCAAGGCACATTAGCCGAAAGATGTAGAGCTTCCGGCGCTGGAATCCCCGCTTTTTTCACCCCGGCGGGTTATGGAACCGAAGTAGCTGAAGGAAAAGAGGTACGGGTATTTAATGGCAAACCACATATCTTAGAACATGCTTTTGAAGCTGATTTTGCTTTTGTAAAAGCCTGGAAAGGTGATGAAGCTGGAAATCTTATTTTTAAAGGAACAGCAAGAAACTTTAACCCTATGATGGCAATGGCCGGAAAAAATACGGTTGCAGAGGTGGAAGAATTAGTTCCTGCTGGAGAATTAGACCCCAACACCGTCCATACACCGGGAATATTTGTTCAACGAATTTACCAGGGGGAACAATACGAAAAGCGCATCGAACAAAGAACGGTTAGAACTAGAAATTAATCCTGCAATTATTTAAATTATGTTAGACAAAAACGGAATTGCAAAAAGAATTGCCAAGGAATTACAAGACGGGTATTTTGTGAACCTAGGAATTGGTATTCCCACCCTAGTAGCCAATTATATTCCAGACAATATTGAGGTTGAATTTCAATCTGAAAACGGAATTTTAGGAATGGGACCCTTTCCTTTTGAAGGCGAAGAAGATGCCGATTTAATCAATGCTGGTAAACAAACTATCACCGCATTAAATGGAGCCTCCTTTTTCGATTCTGCCACAAGTTTTGCCATGATTCGTGGTCAGCATGTAGACATGACCGTTTTAGGCGCTATGGAGGTGTCGGAAAACGGAGATATTGCCAATTGGAAAATACCAGGTAAAATGGTAAAAGGTATGGGTGGTGCTATGGATTTGGTGGCTTCCGCCGATAATATTATTGTGGCCATGATGCATACCAATAGAGCAGGAGAATCCAAACTTTTACCCAAATGTGGACTTCCTCTAACCGGAGTAGGATGCGTTAAAAAAATCGTTTCCAATATGGCTGTTTTAGAAGTAACCGAAAATGGTTTTAAATTATTGGAAGTTGCCCCGGGTGTAAGCGTTGAAGATGTGAAAAATGCCACGGCCGGAAAACTAATTATTGAAGGAGATATTCCAGAAATGGATATATGATTGAGTCCCCACAAAAAAGTATAAATAAAAAACCTTGGATTGTTTTGAGCCTTTTGCTCACGGCACTTTTCTTTATCACCCAAGGTCCAAAACTACAAGATAATAGAGGTGCAAAAAACCCTTTTATCAATGATGTAAATAATTATTATTCCTATTTGCCTGCAGCTTTTATCCATCATGATTTAAGCTTTTCTTTTCCCAACAACTATTGGATGACTCCAGGTCCAAAAGGAATTAAAATTGCAAAAGGAACCATGGGGATGTCCATTTTATACGCTCCTTTTTTTGGAATTGCCTGTTTGCATGCCGCCATTTCTGGGGAAGAGATAAATGGCTATAGTTCTCCCTTTAGCTTTTGGATACATTTTGGAACTCTGCTTTATGCCCTCCTTGCCGCCTATTTTATATTGCGATCTTTAATGGCATTTTTCAAACCCATTATTGCCGTTTTAAGCTATGCTCTTATTTTATTTGGGAGCAATTATTATTATTATGTATTAGGACAAGGCGAGCTTACCCATAGCTACTTATTTATGCTATTCTCTATTATTATTTGGTTAACGATTAAATGGCATCAACAACCCAAGGGAAAAACCTTAATTGCCATTGCAATGCTTAGCGGATTTGTAAGCCTTATTCGCCCTACAGACGTCCTTATTATTTTATTTCCCATTCTTTATGGGGTTTATAATTTAGAAAGTCTCAAAGCGAAAATTACATTATTGGCCAATTCCAAACTTTCCCTTTTACTGGCCAGCATTTTGTTTTTTGTTCCTCTTTTACCACAGATGATTTATTGGAAAGTTTTTTCCGGAAGTTTTCTGTTTTTCAGTTATGGTTCGGAGGAAGGTTTCTTTTTCAATGATCCTCAAATTCTAAATGTTCTTTTTTCTTTTCGCAAAGGCTGGTTCATTTATACGCCATTGGCCATTTTTATGAGCTTGGGGATAATTGGATTATGGAAAAACTATAAAAAATTGGCCCTCCCCATAAGTTTACTTTTTGCCCTAAGTATATATATTGTTTCCTGTTGGTGGGATTGGTGGTTTGGTGGAAGTTTTGGACATCGAGCCTTCATACAATACTACGCTCTACTTGCTTTTCCTTTGGCATTTATGATTCAATGGGCCAGCAAAAAATGGTGGAAGTTTCTTCCCTTTTCAGCTATTATGGTTTTTATAATTGGATTAAACATTTTTCAAACAGCCCAGTTTAGGCATTCCATAATTCATTGGGAGGCTATGAGTAAGGAAGCTTATTATTATGTTTGGGCTAAGAATGGTTTAAATGCCGAAGAATATGAAAAGGCAGGAAGCCTATTGGTACGTCCAGATTATAAAGGGGCGCGAAAAGGACAAAGAGATTTGAAGTGAAATTAGCCATCATTATACCTTGTTATAACGAGGAAGCAAACATTAAAAAGGTTGTGGATGAATGCAATCTTTTAAGCATTCCCAATGTGGAAGTAGAAACCATAGTGGTTAACGATTGCAGCACGGATAATTCCCTTGAAATATTAAAAAAGGAAAAAATAAACCACCTCAACCTTCCTGTAAATTTAGGAATTGGAGGCGCGGTGCAAACTGGTTTTAAATATGCCTACAGAAATGGCTTTGACATGGCCGTTCAATTGGATGGTGATGGCCAGCATCCTCCCCAAGAAATCTCCAAATTGATTACTCCCATTCTACAAAACGAATTGGATGTGGTTATTGGTTCTCGCTTTATTGAGAAAAAAGGATTTCAATCCACAAAAGGACGCCGCTGGGGAATTCGCATCCTTGAGCATTGGTGTTTTTTCCTAACCCGTATCCGAATAAAAGATATTACTTCTGGCTTTAGGTTATTGAATCGAAAAGCTCTTGCTATTGTAGAAAACGAATATCCAGATGCCTATCCAGAACCAGAAACCATAGTTTTGTATGGTCTTAATAATTTAAGAATTGGTGAAGTTCCTGTAGAAATGCGAGCTAGAGACGGTGGAAAATCTTCCATAAAAAACGGCCAAAGTCTATACTATATGGTAAAAGTAGCCTTGGGTATGTTTTTTATGATGGTAAAATTAAAACGATATGGATAATATAATTCCCTATAAAATTCAGGCGCTAAGTATTATTGGAAGTTTAATTTTCCTAGCCCTAATTGCACGGCTAATCATTAAAGGAAAACTAAGAGAAGAATATTCAATTGTATGGATTGTATGTACGCTCTTTCTGGTTTTGTTTGCCGTTTGGCGAAATGGCTTAGATATTATTGCCAAAGCTTTGGGCGTGTATTATGCTCCTTCATTAATTTTCTTATTTGGATTTTTTGCTATCATTATTTTCTTGGTTCACCTTTCAGTGGTTAATTCCAAACAACAAAAAAATATAACCGAACTCAGTCAGGAACTTGCCTTGCTAAAAAAGAAATTGGATAAAAAGGATGAAGCCGACTAAAACCTATTTGTTTAGCATAGACCTTGAAGATGTTAGGAAGGATGTGGAAAATGGCCAACAATATCGCGATGCTGTAGTTTCCAATACGCATAAATATTTGGACTGGTTGGACAAACACAATGCTCACTGTACCTTTTTTACCGTTGGCGAAATCGCTGAAAAATATCCTGAATTAATTCAAGAAATTCAAAGCAAAGGACATGAGCTTGCTTGCCATTCCATGCACCATATTCCATTGGATAAATTAAGTCCTGAGGAATTTGAAAAAGATATTCATCAAAATATTGAAGCGCTTTTAAAGGCCGGAGCAAAAGACATAAAAGGTTTTAGAGCACCAGTTTTCTCCTTAACAGAAAAAACAAATTGGGCCTATTCCATATTAAAAAAACAAGGCCTTAGCTATAGCAGTAGTGTATTGGCAGCAAACAATCCGCTTTATGGTTGGAAGGAATTTGGAGAAGAGCAAAAAGAAATAGATGGAATGTGGGAAATGCCGGTGAGTTTGGCGCAATTTGGACCAAAAACAATTCCTTTTGCTGGAGGGGTATATTTCCGTGTATTGCCCTGGTTTTTCACCAAAAGAGCCTTTAAAAATTCAACCGAAGCCTTGGGTTATTTTCATCCCTATGATTTGGATTTTGAACAAGAAGCTTTTATGCATGCTGGAATAAATAACAGTCGGTTTTTCAATCATTTGATGTACAGAAATAGAGCTAAACTTTTAACAAGGTTGGATTTTTTAATGAAAGACAATTGGAAAATAATTAGCTACCAAAACTATTTAGAAAACAAGGCCCATGTATGATTTAAGGTCA
>CAKZNE010000337.1 GCA_937129395.1 uncultured Cryomorphaceae bacterium
CATATCGTAAAGGGTGTAGGAAGTAATTGACTTTAAATTACTTTCTATCCTTAATGATCCTCCTTGCCTAAATTCAAAAGTTCCAAATACTTTTAAATCATTCAATTCTATGTTGGTTTCCGAAAGGCTAAAATTGGCATCCAGAATATTTCTTCTTACAAAGGCAGTTTTTAATACTTGGAAATTTGCCGCTCCGTTTAAAAGTACATCTGCATCAATAATATGCTCGGCTAATTGTTTGAAGGTAGTACTGCTTCCCAAACTAAAAATTCCTTCCATTACTATTTGATCCATTGTATTTCTACCCAAAATCCCATAAGCTTCCATTAAAGGACTGGCGAATAAATCGGTATGCTCGTAAATGTTTCCATTAAATGAAGTCTGCTTATAATCCTTTGTGCTTTCCACCAAACGTCCTTGCCAGAACTCATTATGACCATCCCAAGTAAATACATAGTCTTGGTTGTAATTGTTAACAGATCTAGAGTAGGAGGCCGCAAAATAGTCGCCCATGCATTCATCCAAAGTTTCACGTTCTGTGGTTCCTGAGTTGGAACCTGTAGCTGCATTTATATACGCATGCATATATTCATGAATAATTACATCTGCATCTTCTGCATCGTCTACTCCTCCTTCTCCAAATTCTAATCTTGCAGGTAAGCTAGGAACAAATTGAGAATTATCAGCCCCGCCTAGTGCATGAGGATCTACTTGTAAAACATAACCTGGAATATTCGTAAAACCCAAAGCATCCAAATGTAATTTGTGCTCTGTTAAATGATATAAGACATTCACTGCTTCAAAACCATCCTGCTTTCTATTGAATAAGAAATTGTCTGTACTGGAAACGGGGGGGGAAATATTTGGTTGGCTTATATTCACAACTTTCACAAAATCATTTTTTAATTCGAAAATTCCATTGGAATAAGTAGCTAAAACCATTCTTTGACTGGTTTCATTCTCCAAAAGAGGGTAAGAATCATCATTTTGATCTAAATAGGGAGAACCATAATCCACCATTGCAGTAGTTAGAGGGTCTGGATCAAAAACATTTCCCGTAATTACGGTATCATTCGGACCATCTATATGATGGTGTTTTATTTTGTTGATGCTATGAAGAATTTCTCCATTCGCATATATCAGATCAGAAAACAGAATGGAATTATTTTCTACATGTCCTATATAGGCGGCAATTAATTGACCATCTTTTGGGAACCAGATCTTTTCTTCGCTGGCAACTAAAGCACCATATTGATCTTTGATTTGTGCCAATTCAGAACCCGGGAAAATGGAATAGGACTCATTTACACTTAAAGGAACTTGATTATGAATAAGCTTTAATAGGTTTCCGTTATTTCCAACAACTGCATGAATGGTAGCATCAAAAACAGGGATACCTTGAATTTTTACTTGATAGTGATGGTGGGTTGCAGTAAGACTTTTAATGCTTTTTTGCAATTCCAATTCAATATCGCTGCCTAGCTCAAGTTCTTGCTTCAAAGTTTGGGCTAGATCCTCATTTTCGTTGAGGGTCTTATTTAATTTTAATGTAAGCTCCGAACCTTGGTAGGTATTTGTGGAGATAGGTGGGTTTTCAGTTTTTTGAGCTGTAGCAAAAAAGCCAGCTAGGATAAGAGTTAGGAATACTGTATTCTTCATGGTCTAAAATTAAGAAATCTTTATTTCGTGGAAAACTTCAATTAGTTTAATAATTCTATCGGCCTCATTTTTTGGAAAACCTAAGGTATAGCCCCCAGTAATGCCCATATTCTCACCTAAAATTTGAATGTTTTCATTTTTAATAAGACGAGAAATATCATTCATTAGTTTGTAGGGAAATTCAATTTCAACCTCTTTTAATATATAATGGGTTTCAATTTCGGCATTTTGCAAGGCCTCTTGAGCTGCTAGTTTATAAGCATTCACTAAACCTGAAACACCCAATTTTGTTCCGCCAAAATACCGAACAACTACCAGGGCAGTATTCCAAACCTCAAAGGATTGAAGTTGATTAAAGATAGGCATCCCCGCAGAGTTTCCTGGTTCTCCATCATCATTGGCTCTGGTTTCGGGTTGTTCTGGATTTATCCTATAGGCAAAACACCAGTGTCGTGCATCGTGGTATTCTTTTTTAATTTTTTGAAGCTCTTCCTTAAAATCTTCCAAATTGGCCACAGGAAAAGCAATGGCAAAAAACTTACTGCCTTTTTCCTTATAATCCCCTCGAGCCTCCGAAACAAGGGTTTTGAAATGATCTTCTTTTAGGGCTTCCTGCATATTTAAAAGCTATCCATTCCTAAAAGAACAATCGACAATATGGCCAAGGCAATTCCTATTTTATTTTTAAGATTCAATTTTTCGGAAAACAAAAACAAACCAAACAAAACGCTCATGGCAACAATTCCAACATTATTAATAGGGAATACGATGGAGCTTTCCATATTATTATGATTTAAGGATCGAATTAGGAAATAAATAGATCCATAATTCGGAATACCCAAAATAATACCCGCCCAAAGATTTTTCAGCTTTAGCTTCACCTTATTCTTACGATGCTGAATAAATAATAAAATACTCCCAAAAACGGCTGCCATCCCGAAAATACTAGAGGTGAATAAACCATGTTCCGCTTCTAAAACAATTTCCTCTTGGTTGTAATTTATGAAAGTGTCCAAAACTCCACTTCCTAAAAAGAGGATAACGGGAAGTTTAATATATAGTTCGGAGGATTTTTTGGATTTGTCCTTTGCTGTTGCGAGGTAAACAGCGAAAAGAGCTAGTCCGATACCAAGGATTTTAATGAAATTAACACTTTCCTGATAATAGAAAATCCCAAATAGCACGGGAATTGCCAAGGACATTTTCACCGTAATGGAAACCACCGAAACACCAATTTTCTGTGATGCAATTGCCATCAGGCGGAAAAGCCAAATAAATATAATACCCAAAATAAAGGCATTCCAAAACCAGTTTTTTTCAGGGATTTCCAAGAGGTTGGTTTCAAAACCATGTAAGCTCATTCCTAGACTAAATGCCACAACATAGTTTACTATTATGGCCTGTAAATTGTTTACCCCAAACTTGTCGAAATACTTGAATATGACAAAGATTAGGGTAGAGCAAATAATGCTAAATAAAAGCCAGATCATAAATTGAAATAAGTAAAAAGTTGATCATCGCCGATGGAATCATTTCCTGTAGCGATTATAGGAAGCTTAGGTGCAGAAAGTCCTTCGCCAAATTGTTTATTGGAATTAAAGACTCTTGCTTCATCCCAAAAATTAGATTCTATAAAATGGCTCAGTGTTTTTGCACCTCCTTCTACGATAATAGATTGAATATCATTTTGATAACACGCTGCCATTACCTGTGGGATGATATCTCCACTTATCTGAAAAGACTTTAAATCTTCTTTTAAATATGGATCTTGTTTATGGAAATGGATCGTTGGCGCTTCATCATTAAAAATGGCCCAATCCTTTGCGACTCTGTTATTAGGATCTACAAGCAAACGAATAGGATTTTTCCCTTTTAACTCCCTAACGGTAAGCGATGGATTATCATTAATGGCCGTTTGTGCTCCAACCAAAATAGCATCTTCCTGAGATCGCCACAAATGCACCAATCTCTTGGCACTTTCACCACTTATCCAATTCTGACCTTTTTGGTGAGCACCTCGTTTTTTATCGATAAAGCCATCTTGGGTTTGGGCCCATTTTAAAATAATATAGGGCCTTTTCTTATTGTGAAAAGTAAAAAAACGTCTGTTTAGAAAAAGAGCTTCTTCTTTTATAACATTTATAACAACCTCAATACCTGCGTTTTTCAACTTCTCAATTCCCTTCCCATTCACTTTGGAAAAAGGATCCTTACAGCCAATAATTACTTTTTTAAGCTGGTGTTTAATGATAAGATCGGAACAAGGTGGGGTTCTTCCAAAATGAGCACAAGGTTCTAGGTTTACATAAATACTAGATTCCTTAAGTAAAGATTTGTCCTTTACATTTTCAATAGCATTTACCTCCGCATGAGCTTCACCAGCTTTTTTATGCCATCCCTCACCAATAATTTTGTTTTGATGAACAACAACAGAACCCACCAATGGATTTGGACTAGCAAAACCTAGTCCTTTTAAAGCTAACTCTAAACAACGCTGCATAAAAACTTCATGCTCCATTTGGCAAATGTAAATTACCCAATCCTAAAAAAGACCTATTTTTTGATTTCCTTATAGAAGGCATATTCCAACTGTCCCACTTTCTGGCTTGGACCAGATTTTACAAGACTTATTTGGAATTCCACAAGAGTATCCGGAAGAACTTCTTTGTATCCATTTTTGATAACCATAATGGAGTCATTTTCAAAAACTTTGGCCACACCTCTTTTATATCGTACAGCATAGCCGTCATTTGGTGTCGCTTCAATTTTATCAGATAAGGCATCAATAGCGTAACTGTTCCAATAAGTTGAAATAATACCAAAGTCTCCCATTTCTGAAATCTCAATCATTTCTTGTTTTGTGGCTCTGTCTGGGACTTGAAGGGTGAAGTATTGGACAAGGAAAATTCCAGACCAAGCTGTGCTTAAGGCAATCCCAGCCAAAGGAATATTAAATGCCCATTTCCTCGATTTAAGATCATCTACCAAAAAGATAAGTGCCAAAAGAATTTGAAAATAGCTAAAAGCAAAGTAGCGCAGAGGATAGCTAGAAACCATCCACCAATTGGAAATAGTAACTAGTAAAAAACTCCATATGGCCGACCAGAAAAAGAATTTAGTCAGCTTTCCAATTTTTAAGCTTTTGGAAAATAAGATCATCACAATAATGAATGCTATAAGGGAATAAAACAAGAAAACATTGGGTGGCTTATTAATGGTTAAGGAAGCAGTCTCCCAAATAAAATGGCCTATTCTTTTCATCCCGGTAAGGAAATCCTCCAACCTAATAAATTGGGTGTCGAAATTATTTGTTTTGTGGGAAAATGCTTTGGCATAAGCAATAAATCCAAAGGAGGCGATAAGACTTAAGCTTGGGTAAATGATTTTAGATTTTTTTAATCCTCCTTTAATCTCAGTAAAAAAAACAATAACAAAAACGAGCCCGGAACCCAAGCTAATTTCTGAACTCCAAACAGCCAAGCCGAAAACCAAGGGGATTAGAGTATAAAAGACTTTTTCGGGAAACCTTTCTCTTTTTACCAGAATCCAAATAAGTAAACAAATGAAAAAATTCTGGGCTAGGTAGGGATGTCCAACTAAAACCTGATTAATAAAGGAGGAATGTGGAAAGAATACGATTAAGGCCAATGGAA
>CAKZNE010000338.1 GCA_937129395.1 uncultured Cryomorphaceae bacterium
ATTGGGAAGCTCTGAAGAATGAAGAGATCACCCAACCGAACTTAGGTTTCATGAAAAGCAGATTGCCTTTTTCTTGTGAGCATTGAGTTTTTTGGTTCGTTTTTGGGTCAAGCCAAAAATGAACAGAATTAAACCTTTTTCTTCAGTTGATAAGTTTTATTTAGGACACGTATGAAGTCAGACAAAAACAGGCCTATTAAAGCATGTCCATAAAACCATCAATTCCACAACTTTCAAAATCAACGGATTTATAAATAAATATTAATTTGTAACCCCAATGAAAAGACACGTCTACCTATTCACCTTTCTATCCTTTGGTTGCAATAATATGCAAAATGAATCAACCATTGGCCTTGAAGAAAATGGCCATGAAACAATTAAAATCGAAAAAAATGAGAGCCACCCTATTGACACATTAATGTTTACAACTCAATGTGATACAATTCCGCTGTCTTTCATAAAAACTATGGAGGAACAAAAATCATTGCTGTCCTTTCAAAAGCAAACTTACATTTATTGTAGTCCTAGACTTGGAAGCCAAGTTCTTGACTCAATTCCATTTAACACAAATATAGTAAGTCAAAAATCTGTTTATCTCACAATAAAATCAGAAAAAGCTGACAATGATGAGGAACGGCCTGCTCGGAAAAGAGGAACTTCATGGTATGAGACGAAAATCAACGGGCAAACGGGTTATTTTTTATCTGAGGCTCGTTGGTCTCAAAAAATCATTGGTAGTGATGTTCTATTCGGCATAGGATTTAAGCTTGATAGTTTTCAAATAATCAGCTATGATAGTGAGAATAATCAAAAGGCTATTGACTCGGTGAATCTTTACGATAATCATGGCTATACTATAAAAACACTCGATTGCAACGGACTCGATTTTTCTTCTGGTGTAATCCGGTATTTTGATTATCGATCAAATTGCCCGGGAACAAGCTCTACAACATTTATAGTTTTAAAAGAAAAAGGGGAATTAATAAAATTGTTTTCGGCCCATCACGGAACTGAATTTGACACCGAAATTTATTTCCCAATGAAATTTGAAAGTGGAAAAACTTTGCTAGTCGCTGATGGAAATCTAGATGAGATATTTAACTATTATTCAGGGGAGTTAAACACTTTTCCTTATCCAAAAGGATTAAATGTTCCTATAAATCAACTAATTATTAAAATTAAAAAGGAATATGCTGAAGATATTGAGGGATTATCGCCAGAAGAAATAGAATTTGCGAGGGTTGATACTTCTTTTTATAAGTGGAATGGTAATGAATTGCTTAAAATTACAACAAACTAGAAAGATTTCGGTTTTTCAGAGGTTCAATATTAGACTTCGCACTTTGGATTAGTTAGGTTTCTATTTTACAATTTGTTTAAGCCTTTCTTTTTTAATAATTATCACTCGGCCAAATTTGTTTTGAAGCAATAATTTGCGCTTACACAAGCATCTTAGCTTAAACCACACATCTTAGCTTTCAGGTGACCTGGAAAAACTACTAGATTGAAAGAAAAAGCTGGGTTTGAAAAACCAACCGCAATAAAAACGAACCGCAATAAAAACGATCCTTATAAAAACAACACCGAGCCAAATATTTAGCTTTTATTTGAAACACATTTTTACGCTTTTCACAATTCTAGTTGCAACTTTAAACAATTACACGTGCGATTGTATAACGTATCCAGTAGAATCCTACATTGGAAACATAGACTATATTTTCACAGGAAAAGTCATTGCCTTGGTTGAAAATGATGAGTTCACCCAATTTCCAGACTCACCTGCGAATCGGAAATTTTATGCAGACAAAAGCTATACTGTTCAGGTGCTCATTATTGAAAAGCTTAAAACAGAACGATTAAGGAGTGATACCTTGGAGTTTAGCTCAGACTTTAGCAATTGTGATCCAATTTATGTTTTAGGAAAATCCTATTTGTTTTTTGCGGATAAGTTAAAAGACAATAAATTTAAAATGGCTCACTGCACTCCATGGGGGGAAATGAAAGATTCAGAAGAAAATATTGAGATATTAAGAAAGAATTAATCTCATCCATTAGGAAGGCAATTCCTGTAATACTAAATTGAAAGACCGACACATATCTTCAGCAAAAGTTAGTTTCTGACAGATCCCGATTGTTGATTCATTGGTTTTTGAAAACACTTTTAATCCAATAGATTTGTAGGGAACGTCTAGGTAGTTTTAAATGCAGGTATCAGGATTAATCCAAAAAAGAAATATACCATGTATCAAAATATTATGAGAGCAAAATTGCCCTAATGGAATATGGTTGCGGGGCCTATAATTCCGACCATAACCTGAGACAAGAAATTTAAAAATAAAAACAGTTGAAGAAATCCAAAACTAAACTTGCAAAATGCCCTTGCTGTTCCATGGATAAGCATCGAACTGAAATGCAAACTAGCATCTCTATATTAGAAAAGATTCAAAGAAAAGAGTTTAAACACTACAACGAGTTGGGCCTTGGAAAGCTAACCTATGGTAGTTTCGTAGACTCGAACTTTGAGTGGGCTTGTGACAATTGCTTGAACACTAAAAAGGTCATTTTGGCAAGTCCTGGGTTACAACAAACTCCATCCAATCGCCACTTAGCTTATTGCGACAAAAAGCTTCACTGCTTTTCTTGTGGAGTAGATTTCATTTTCAAAAAAGAAGAAAAAAAAGCATGGTATGAAAGCTATAAACTCCCAATAAACGCGATACCAAATAATTGTTTGGATTGCAGGAGAAAAGTTCAAAAGCATAATTCTGAAAACAAGAATGTTTCAGAAATTTTGAGGAAACCAGAAAATGATATTTCAGTAGACGAGTTAAATGAACTGGTTGCTATTTATGTTTCTTGGGAGAAAGTAGCAAAGGCAAAATATTACCAATCCATTTTAAATAAACGGTTGAAAAGACAAAAAAACTAAATCCATGAAAAACAAGTCGATTTATAAGGATGCTCCTGAGTATTGTGCCTATTTTTTTGATTTGATACAATCGGATAGTTTGGTGTTTGAATTTGAAAAAAGTAAAGAGTTAACCCTTGATGTTTTTAAATTAATTAGTCCAGAATTAGAAAACCACTCCTACCAGCCAAACAAATGGACTGTTAAAGAAGTGCTGCGACATATTATAGATATGGAAAGAATCTTCGCCTATAGAGCCTTTAGGTTTTCGCGATTTGACGACACAGAACTATCCGGTGTTGAAGAAAACGATTATATCAAAAAAGTAAAGACTACTGATATAAAATTAGCAGACTTAAAAGAAGAATATTTGGCTGTCCGAAATTCAACGATTGGTATTTATAGAAATATTACCACAGAAATGCTTGATTTTAATGGAAATGCCAACAAGCAAACTTATACGGCTAGAACACTTGGTTTTGCAATGATTGGCCATAATATTCATCACTGTAATTTTATAAAAACAAGATATTTACAGGGGAAAGTTGAATAAACCGTTTTTGGGCAAAAGGATTGAGCCGCTTGACTCTTAATGCTGAAGTTAAAGATAAGAAAGATGGATATGTCGTGAAAATTAGGCTAGTCTATATTCCCTAGAAATTAAAAAAAATGAAAAGACTTTTACCTGCAATTTTATCCCTGTTTGGAATCAAGGGAACGAATGGGCCCCAAACCGCAAAATTAGAAGAGGGAATTAGAACAACCTTAAAAAGCGCTTCTGCTAAATTTGAAAAAAACAACCATGCCTATATGATTAATATCATTCACGAAAACACGGTTGTTCTTCAAATTGTTCATGGCGGTCTTATAGAACAGTTGCGGGAAGATGGAAATGGATTTAACTTTTCCTTCAATTTGCCTTTTGATAATGAAAAAGAAAACCAGGCTAAATTTCTGAATCTCGAAATCTCAAAAGGTTTTAAATATTACGAATGGGAAGGAATACCTTGTTATGCAGTTAATGTAAAGAATGACGCTCAAAAAGCAGAAACATTTGCCTTATTAATTCTTCAAGATGTTTATGGATTTGGAATTGAGGATGTGTTTAAATTTGAAATTTTCGATCAAGGAAAAATAAGATAAGCTCTTGTCATTAAAACCAATTCTTGAAAGGCATTTGAGTCTTGGAAATCGAAATATATAGATAAAATACAGATACGTTTTGAATAATTGAATCTGCAATCCTAATTTTACATTCAGGTAAGAATGAAATCAAATCTCATATTCCTCTTCATCATCGCAGCATTGATTTCTTGTAAAGAAGAAAAAATCCAATCGATTGCAAATTTAAAAAGCAATAACATATCTCAATATATTGACTCTTCCAATTCAGGTTCAATAAATGAAAATTGGGTTGGAGAAGATTCACTTTTTTTAGCTGACCTAAATAAAATTTTAAGGAAAGATGAAGAGGATATTATCGAAATATTAAAAATTGACATAAGTGGCAGACCCACGAATTTGGGGTTTGGATTTAAGCAAATTAAAGGCAGTTATGGAAAGGGCTACGCAGGTATTTATTACCATTTGATTTTAAAAAACGGGAATATCATTTCCTACGAATTCGAGCCTAGTTTCCCTAGTAATAAGGGCTTGACAAAACGCTATTTAAAACTATTTTCCGGTGTTTTTAAAGTAGAAGGCAATGTTATACACAATCGATACTACCAGATGGAGAAAATGGAAAAACCATTATTAAATATGAATCCAGAAATAGAATTGAACGAGAATTTAAGATTTTTAATGTCCCCTTTTTCAGGAACTCGATATGGTTTTAGCGGCGGACTTGGAGGTACAATCATTACAAATAGAGCACTATTTTTAGAGGAATCGGGCAACCTAACACCTGAGTTTTGTCAAATCCTTATGAGTAGTATAAACCCAGCTACAAGACTAATGGCCATTGAGTATTATCTAAAAAATAAATCAAACTTTACTAATGACAGTTTTATCAAATATTGGATTGATAGAGTTTATATTGAATTGCCAAAAACAGAAACTTTGGAAGGGGATATTGTTAGACTGAGGGATTGTAAAGAATTGGTTTTGGAATATGTTAGGTAGAACTAGAGCTTAAAGAAACTTGGTATTAAAGATTTAATTCTAAAGTGGAACAAATAACCACTCTCAAAAAACAAAAACAGAAAATCGCAGGCGCCAAAATATCGAAACCAAACTGAACTTCAACGGCAAAATGAAAAACACTCTCACGCTAATATTTACCATTTTATGTCTGTCGATATTTGGACAGCAACTGCAATTTAATGGGCAGCTGGTTGATACAGTTTTGATAAGTTCCCATGCCAGTGCTTATCAATTCGACGATAAAGGAACAACTAAGGGAAAGGCGAATATTATATCAATTATCTATAATACAAACCAAAAAAAGTATGTCATTGACCAATTTTACCAAGACAAATACAAGCGAACAATTCACCCGGACACCCTTCAACTTAAGACCAAAGTTTTCAAAACTAAAATAGGCAGGGAGATGCATTCTGGCAAAATTAAATCCTTATTGAATTCTTTTGATAAGGGTAACAGTGATCAAAACCCATTGGCAGGAATTGATACAGCAGAACTGAAAGGTTTTCTTACCGAGAAACAAATACGAAAAGTTGCCAAAGACCTCGATGTGAGTTGGCAATTTAGGAGAAGGTACTCCTCAAAGGAGAATAATACTAAGTTTTTCCAAGGCTGCAAATCAATGGACACCTTAAAATTATATCTATCAGAAAGGTTCAACACTTCACTTTATATAATGACCTTTGATGTATCAAATACAATTGACGTTTGGATTTCAACCAACAAAACACAATACAGATTTGAGGGAAATTATCCCAACCCTTTAAGGCAGCCTTGGCAAAATTATGGTGACACTTCCCAAATTTTGGGACGAGCAATACTCAACCTCGGGATTAACCAAAGCCTATATAAATTATTACCAAAAGGCTTTTTGCACAAAGAGACCCTTTCAAATGAAGCAATAGTAAATGATTATATCACTTGGTACTTTGAAAGACGAAAAATAAAATAATAATCAGTAAGCATGGCTTTGAACTCTGATCAAATCCATCTTCCCAAAAAATTTCGCATTTTTGAATCCTCAAACGAAAACTTTAATGAACAAAGCGCTCTATTCCTTTTTAGCTTTTAGCATTTGTTTCCTTATTCTTGGTTGTGAAAAAGATGAGGATGATATCCTTGCTTCTTTCGATTGCACCAATGTGGAACCCACTTACGACCTTGAGATAAAGGCAATTCTAAATTCAGAATGTGCCACTTCTGGTTGCCATAATTCCAGTTCTCAAGCCGGAGGAATAAATTTATCGAACTATATTTCTTCCGAAACCGAAAGTACCAAACCTCGATTTCTAGGAGCTATTAATCAATTGTCTGATTATGATGCCATGCCTCGTGGTGGAAATAAATTGAGCGAAGAAGAAATAAAACTCCTCACATGCTGGGTGGATAATGGAAGTCCAGAAAAATAATCTGATTTCTCATTTCAAATTGTAAATTAGTCGGCAAAGCAAATATCTATGGCAGCTGGCAAGAAATCTCGTTCCCTTGGTTCATCACTTCGGGATTTATTAATTTTGATAATCGGTATTGTTCTCTCTTTTATTCTCACAGAATGGAGGCAAAAAAAATCAGATTTTGAAGAAGAGAAAAGAATTGTTGCTCTACTTTATTCAGATTTGCAACAGGATACAGCTTATATTAACACCAACCTAGAAGGTCTTGCAGGTTTAAAAAGGGGCTACGATAGTATTTTAAGTTATCGCTCCGATCCTGAAAACGCTGATCCACTTCAAGTTTTAGGCTGGGCCTATTCGGTGGTAAATATTCTTCCTTTTGAACCTAAAAGAACGGGCTACATTCAATTAAGCAATCACAAAAGCTCTGGTGCTTTAAAAAACAAAGAAATTTTAACTGCGGTTATTAGCCTGTTTAATGAGGAATACACAACCCTTAAAACCCTAAACACCTCCCATAAGGACATGTTAATCAACCAAATGATGCCCAAATATTATTCTTGGATTCCATTTGTTGCAAGTCAGAGTGACATTACAGAAGAAGTGAAGGCTCAACTTTTAGACTTGCTAAAAAATAATGAGTTTCTCAATATGCTTCAGTTTGAATATATCCTAAAGGTGAATTTAGAAAATCATTACAAATACGCCTTGGAGCAAATTGACTCCACCATGAAACTAATTGAAACCGAATATCCTCAAGGTTTAAATCTTGAGCCAATTCCAAATGAGCCGAAGTAAAGAGGTAAATAAATCCCTGAAAATTCGTTGGTTCCTTTTTTTAGCATCAATGATTGGTTTTCTAATTATTGCTTGGACGGAATTTGGATTAAATAAAGCTTTTAGTCCTGAAAAAGAGTAAACGAAAGGAATTCGTTCAGGCTAAGGTGGATATTTGGGAGGAAATTCAAATAATAAATGGGCTTTTTATAGAGCGGGTTTATGGATTAAAAGGAAAACATATTTCAGAATCTTTTGGGCAAGCAGTTTCTTTGACCGATGGTTTTAGGATCAAACGATTTTCTTATCCAGATCCTAATATTTCAAAAATCTCAGAAGAGTTTGATCTAAATTTTAAAACCAACCCAAAATCTGATCAAGTCAATCTTTGGAACCCTTTGACACAGGAAATTTTCCTAAGGTCTAAATAATTGTATCTTCCTTCCCCTAATGATGGAACTGGACAGCGTAAAATTAAACTTTGATACCAACGGTCTTTTGGTTTTAAACATCAGCCTTGCGGTGGTAATGTTTGGGGTGGCCTTGGGAATTAGGACATCCGATTTTAAGGCCTTGTTCGCCAAACCAAAGTTGATTTTAGTAGGCTTATTATCTCAGTTTATTGTCCTTCCCTTTCTCACTTTTTTATTGATTTTAATTTTAAAACCCGGCGCTAGTCTTGCCTTGGGGATGATATTGGTAGCGGCCTGCCCGGGGGGAAATATTTCCAATTTTATGAGTCATCTCGCTAAAGCGAACACGACATTATCTATCAGTTTAACTGCCTTTTCTACAATAATTTGCATTTTTTTTACGCCCTTAAATTTGGAGATTTGGGGCAATTTATACGGACCTAGTCAGGAGATATTACGGGAAATACATTTGGACTTTTGGCAACTTTTTCAAACCATTATTTTAATATTAGGAATTCCATTGGTTTTGGGTTTGCTAATTAGACATTATAAAAATGACCTAGCCCTTCGCCTTTCCAAAATATTAAAACCGCTTTCCATAATCATCTTTGTGGCAATAGTGCTAATTGCCTTTTCTAAAAACACCGAAATATTTACAGGATATATTCATTTTGTTTTGCTCTTGGTTTTGTTCCACAATTCAATTGCCATTGGAACTGGTTATTTTTTAGGAAGTGTATTTAAATTGGATTACAAAAGCAAAAAGACCTTGGCCATTGAAACTGGAATTCAAAACTCTGGTTTGGGTTTAATCCTAATTTTCACCTTTTTTGATGGGCTCGGAGGTATGGCCATTTTAGCGGCTTGGTGGGGAATTTGGCATATTGTATCAGGTTTGTGTTTGAGCTTTTATTGGGCGAGAAAAGATCCTTCAAAAGCTTTGCTATGAAATATTTTTGGTACCATTTTATAGTTCATCCTTGGATGCGATTGGGCTTGTTATTCTTTTTCCAACGAATACGAGTTTATGGCAAAAAAAATATTCCGAAAAATAAAGCCGTCATCTTTTTGCCCAATCATCAAAATGCTTTTATGGATGCTTTGGTTATTAATACCAGACATAAAAGAACTACCCACACTTTGGTAAGAGCCAGTATTTTTGGTAAAAAATGGACAGACTTTTTATTGAAAAGCATCAATTTAATGCCGGTTTATAGAATTCGAGATGGAGCTTCTCAAATGAATAAAAACAACGAAACTTTTAAGCAGTGTTTTGAGATTTTAGAGAAGGGAGAATGTTTGTTAATACACCCAGAAGGAAACCACAGTTTAAATAAATTTCTGCGCCCCATTTCCAAAGGTTTTACTCGAATTGGACTTGGAGCACTAGCCGAAAACCCTAACTTGGAAATAGATTTAATTCCGGTGGGCGTAAACTATAGTCATAGTAAATTATTCTTTGGAAAAGCTTCCGTTCATTTTGGAGAGGCTATAAATCCCCAGAATTTTATTGAGAAACCACAAGAGTTAAAAAAGTTAGTGGAGGAAAGAATGCGAGAATTAATCGTGAATATTCCGGAAGAAAACTATGAGGACAACAAAGCGATATTGGATGGTTTTGGAGCGGACTATAGCGATTTGATTGGAAGTAAATATTTAATTCACACTTATTTAGAACTAAAAAAAGATCCTCCACCCTTAAAAGCCAAAAAGATCAATCCGATACATGTTTTGGTGAGCATAAATAATATTCCTTTTCTTATTCTCTGGAAAAGAATCTCCAAATCCCTTCAAGATCCCGCTTTTCACAGTTCAATAAAATTTTGTTTGGGATTGTTTTTATTTCCGCTTTATCACATCCTACTTTTTTGGTTTTTCGAAAATTTATTTTCAAGGCCAATCGCACTTTCCTACCTATTATTTAGCTTAATAAGTTTGCCTTATTTATCTAAAAGATTCAAATTTATTAATGGTACAAAACATAAACCTTTTTAGTCCATTGGTTTTTGTTAAAATACTATTTTGACTCAATAGATAGAATTTTGCAATTCCCTCAACAATAGACACACACAGTTTGTCATCAAAAAGTCACTAGTGATTGTAATCAATAATTGATAAATATGTATACCCGTCCTAAACGTTTCGTGGCTTTTAATTTAAATGATGAATAATTTACTCTCCGCAATATCTTTCAGCTTTTGCTGCATTTTTTCCACTGCAAATGCCCAAGATAATCCAACACTAAAAAAAATTGAATACGAGCAAGGGTGCAGCTTTTGTGCGGGCGAAAGATTTACATCTACCTTATACGTATATGAGGAAGGTGCTTTTTACAACATTAAATTAGATGAATCTTACACACCTTCTGAGCCCGATCAATCTATAATTACAAACAACACTACTAGGCATATTCGCTACGACCTAAAGTCGGATTCCATATTTGAATTGGGTGCAATGAGATCTATAAATCCTCAGGGAATTATTATTGCAGAAAAACGTAAACCTATCGATTGGAATCTTCTTGATTCAAGTCGGGTAATCAATGGCCATAGCTGCAAACTTGGAATTGGGGATTTTAGAGGGCGTCAATATTACGCTTGGTACGATCCCAGTATTAAAATAAGCAAAGGCCCATGGAAACTTCACGGTTTACCTGGTGCAATTGTTTACGCTGAAGACACTACTAGAGAACTTTACTTCAAGGCCCTAAATTTTATTGATCTAAAGGGCACAAATGCTTTCCAAATTATACTAAAACCCGATTTTCCAGTTGTAGCTAGATTAAGGTTTAGGGCAATGCGCGAGGAGATATATGCGAAAATTTTGAATATTAAGCCTGGACCAGAATCAAATTCTACTTATCGAATTTCCATTAAAAAGAACTATTTTGAATTTGAATAAGCACCAATTCTCAAATTCAATTCTTTTTCCCGATACATTTAATTAAAAGCGATCTGCTGGGGTTGGCAATTCATTTTATAAAACATAAATGGATTTACTTTTTACCGTCACATTTATTTTTCTCTTATCCTAATAGAGTTTAAAGCAATCATTTTCCTCGAAAATTTTTTGCTCCGAAAAAGCTTAATTTTCTTTTGCAATACAATTGGCTGTTTTTTGTTATTAATCCAACTAAACCACAAACCAATGCTTAAACTCCTTCCCCTAATTGGGCTTTTTATTTTTGGTCCAATTTGTCTAGCCCAAAATCTTTCCAAGGCGGCAATTGAAATAACAAAAGATGATGTTGTTTACGACCCTTCCTATGTAGTAATTGACTATCCCAATGGTGATGTGCCTTCGCATACTGGAGTTTGCACTGATGTGGTTATTCGCGCTTATCGAAAATTGGGTATAGACTTGCAAAAATTGGTTCATGAGGATATGAAGGAGAATTTTAAAAAATATCCGCAGAATTGGGGATTAAAAGGTCCAGATAAAAATATCGACCATAGACGAGTTCCCAACCTTATGACCTTTTTTAAAAGAAAAGGGGAGGAAAAAACCAAGTCTCAAAAAGCCGAAGATTACAAACCGGGAGATATAGTTTGCTGGAATTTAGGAGGCGGAATTACACATATTGGAATTGTAATAGATCAAAAAAGTGAAAGTGATTCCAATCGATATTTAATCGTTCATAATATTGGTGGGGGCCAAGAAATCTCAGACTGTTTATTCTCCTATACCATCATCGGACATTACCGCTACAAATCTCCCTAAAAACAAAAAGGACTTCGTTTCAAAAGAGGAATGATACTTTATTTGGTTTAATGCTAATATTTTTAGTATATTGGTATTGTCAAATTTTAAACCAAATAAAACAATGGGATTCGGAGGAAGTGCTTCAGCAATGAACCAGACAATAAGAGCAAACAGGTCCTTAGTTAAAGAGAGAACAACATTTAGGGAAATACATGAAAGGTTTAGTTATTCAAAAAGCAAGGAGCCTTATAAATTTAAAAAAGCAAAACCCGAGTATTTAAAGAAGCTCAAGGAAAAACTTCAAAAGCGAAATCGCAGAAATGGATTGCTAAAATTATTAGCTTTTAGCGCAATAAGTATTTCAATTGGCACTCTACTCTACCAATTCTTATTTGCTTATTATCCTTAATAAGCCTGAGAGCCAATAAAAAAGGGCTGCATCGTTTGATGCAGCCCTTTGTATTTAAATTCAAATCTTATCCCAATACCTGAAAGACAAGGCAAATGCACCTATCGAATTACCTTAATCCAATTTGGCAAATGGTGGTAACCTTCTTCGTGAGATTTGAAAACCCCTTTATACCTTATTTTGTGATCCTTAATTACCCAAAGTACACCACTGTTTTGCTCTTCAATAAAAATAGAACCATCTTGTAAATACTCCTGCATGCCTTCGGTAAAAGTGAAAATCTCGTTTTCCGCAAACAACTCTTTTTCCGCTGGCGTAAACTCCCCTGTTCTTAAATTATAATGATAAATAAAGGAGAAATTGTCACCTAAATCCATTGGCTCTTTCGCAATTGGCCAATTTATTCCAGGGTAGCCTCCTATTCCATAGGAGTTGTTATTAAAGAAAACTAAGGTGCTGTCATTTAAAAAATCAATATCATGCTGACTGCTAAAAGGTCCTTGAATTAATTTAACAAGTTCATTCGTTTTTGGTCGGAAATGCAAAATGCAAGACAGGTTTCTGGAACTAATAAACACATCACCCTCCTTATAAAACGCAGTAGTTTTTAAAGCTGGTTGTACATCATTAATGTGGAGCGGATCCTCCTTTCTGTCGGATTGAATATAAAGATGAGTCAGATTATTTTCTACTAAAATCTCAGAAACGGACTTATGGTAAAGGATTTTTCCTGTATTAGCTTCAATATTAGAAATGGTATTGTCAATAAAATGAACTTCGTTTCCATCCACCCTGTATTTTCCTCTGTAAATAATAAAACCTTGGCTGTCTTTAGTATAGGTACAGGCCCAAATATTTCCACTGCTATCCAAGTTCATAGAATGATGATGGGCAATACTATCTTGTTTCCATTTAAGATTTCCAACGGAATCGATCATTCGCAAACCTGTAACCCCATTGAAAGAATAGCATAAAGATTTGTCCTCAAAAACAATAGGATCCATAATTCGCGCATGGTCTGCATGGGGATTGTCAATTTCCCAGGAATACATCACCTCATCATTTTTAAGGTTCTTTAATTCCACCGTTCTTTCATTTTTGGAATTGGTATAGGAAGTCAATATTTGAATATCATTTTCCAAACTATTGATTTTTTCAAAATTTGCTGGCGTCTTAACAAAAGTTCCTGGCAAGCTTGTAACCTCCTTAGCAGATTGCACAAAAAGATCGGGAAAATTATAAAGCTCTCGAATGGCATTATCCAAAATTCCAAAACCTCTATCGCCTTTTACATTATGCTTCACCATCCAGCCAAAGCCGGACAAAAAAGCAATAAAAAGAACCGTTTTAGCAAAAAATGAAATGAGTTTTTTCATGGGAAATAATCTAAGCCGGCAAATTTAGGGAAATGGTTTAGACCATAATTTTTATCTCAAGAATATTGATGAGAAAGAACCAATCAAAATTGTAATAAACGAAGTAAAAGATTACAACAAAGATGGTGCAATTGACATATCAGATGTTGAGTACTTATTAAAACACGACAAAAACACCGCAAAAAAGTTAAAAGGTAGTGGTGATTTTAGAAGCAATGAATGTGTTGAAATCCTGAAAGAAGCAGATATAGTCGTTAGCAACCCACCATTTTCGTTATTTAGAGAATATGTTTCGCAATTAGAAGAACACGATAAGAAGTTTTTAATCATTGGAAACACAAACGCAATTACTTACAAAGAATCCTTTGCATTGATAAAGGACAACAAAATGAGAACGGGCTACACAAATTTC
>CAKZNE010000339.1 GCA_937129395.1 uncultured Cryomorphaceae bacterium
GAATTTGGGAGTGAGTTTATCCATACAGAGAACTTTGTATTGGTGGATAAAGGTGGACATCTAAGAGGGATTTATAATGGCCTCAATAAAACATCGGTTCAGCAACTTATTGCGGATATCAAAACACTAAAAACTGAATCTTGATAAGTCTTCATAAAAAGAGGCTTCAATTTTCAGAAATTCCTTTTTCAATTGTAAATTAGCTAGATAATTAGAATTTTGAAAAACACAGTCCTATTATTCTTTCTCCTTTCCTTGCTTTCTTGTTCCAAAGATGCTGAGGTTATCTGCACAGAAGAATTTCGGTTTATAGGCGTAAATGTAGAAGGAGATTCTCTCACAGATTATTATACGATTCGCCAAAAAACAGCAGACACCATCCGCCTAAATCAAAGTGTCGTTTTCCCAGACCATACCTGGTATATTATTTTGGATGATAGCTTTTCAACAACTTTAAAAAACAAGTCGGAGACCTTCACCTTTTATGGTTTGGTAAATGGTTCACAGGTCATTTCAGAAGATTATATAATCAAAGCTGATGAATGCCATATTTCCCGAGAATCGGGGGTCGATTTAATCACTTTGTGAAAGGAAAATCTTCTTTTTAACTATTTTCTAAAACCCTTAGTTTAGCCGAATTGAAAGTCCATTAGACTTTGGCCTTTAATTAAAATAAAGCAGATATTTTGCCTTATACCATTTTATGAAAATTGCAATTTTAGGTTCGGCACATCCTTATCGAGGTGGGATAGCTATTTACAATGATCGTCTTGGCCGAGCCTTTATGGAAGCTGGGCATCATGTTGAAATATTCAATTTTAGCTTGCAATACCCTTCTTTTCTGTTTCCTGGAAAAAGTCAATACTCGGAAGAACCTCCTCCACCAGATTTAATTATCCATAGATCTATAAATTCTGTAAATCCAATTAATTGGTTTTCAGTAGGAAGTAAAATTAGGAAGTGGAAACCGGATTTGGTAATTGTTCGATTTTGGTTGCCTTTTATGGGACCCGCTTTTGGTACTATATTAAGACAAGTCCGCAAAAACAAACACAGCAAAATTATTAGCATTGTGGATAATATGGTTCCCCACGAACCGAGGCCGGGAGATAAACCATTTACAAAGTATTTTATTAAACCTTTAGATGGTTTTTTGGCAATGTCCCAAACTGTTTTGGATGATATTGAAAAGTTCGATTCCAAAAAACCAAAAACACTTTCTCCCCATCCACTTTACGATAGTTTTGGTGAGTTAATAGACAAACAAGAGGCGCGGAAAAAATTGGGTCTTGATAAGGATGCTAAAATTCTATTGTTTTTTGGTTTGATAAGAGATTATAAGGGATTGGATTTATTAATAGAATCATTTGGCGACAAAAGATTTAGAGAGGACAATTACCATTTAATAATTGCAGGTGAATACTATTCCGACAAACATGTATATACCGATTTAATCGACAAGCACCATTTGGGTGAATGTATTTTGCAAGCGGATAAATTTATACCCGATTCTGAAGTAAACATTTATTTCAGCGCAGCAGATTTAATCGTTCAACCCTATAAATCTGCCACCCAAAGTGGGGTTACTCAAATTGCTTATCATTTTAATAAACCCATGGTTGTAACCAATGTAGGCGGACTGCCAGAAATGTGTCCAGATGGGGAAGTAGGATACGTCTGTGAAGTGGATCCCACCTCAATTGCAGATGGGGTTATTCGGTATTTTGGTGATGATGCCGAGACCAAAAATCAAATGGTTGAGAATATTAAAGTGATAAAAAAGAAATACAGTTGGGATATATTAGTGGAAAGCATTCTTAATTTAAAAAAGAAACTCTAAGCAGCAACAGGGAAAGTCCAATTGGCGGGTAGCAACTCTTTTATAAACTAGGCTTATCTTTGCCAAAATTTTGCAAGTGCAAATATGATCTACATAGAAAGAAAAGAACGTTTTAGTGCGGCTCACCAGTTATACAACCCAAATTGGACGGATGAAAAAAACCGAGAAGTATTTGGAAAATGTTCCAACAAAAATTTTCACGGTCACAATTATACCTTAACCGTTACGGTAAAAGGTGAGATTAATCCCGATACTGGGTTTGTAATGAATTTGGTGGATTTAAAAAAAATAATTCAAGGCCTAATCATTGAAAAACTAGATCACAGCAACCTGAATCACGATGTAGATTTTATGAAGGGGAAATTTAGTAGCACTGAAGTTCTTGCTGTAGAAATCTGGAAAATTTTGGCCCCAGCAATTGGAAAACACCAAGCTGCTTTGCATAAAATTCGATTAGATGAAACTCTTAATAATGCTGTAGAATATTACGGTCCTACAGGTAAATAAATCCAATTAAAACAAATAGCCCTATGAAAGCATATGTATTTCCAGGACAAGGAGCACAATTCTCAGGAATGGGAAAAGATCTTTACGATTCCAATCCTGCCAGCAAGGAATTATTTGAACAAGCCAATGATATTTTAGGCTTTAGAATTACAGATATCATGTTTAATGGTGAAGCTGAAGACCTTAAACAAACCAAGGTTACTCAACCGGCCGTGTTTTTACATTCGGTGATTTTAGCCAAATCTTTAGAAAACTTTTCTCCAGATATGGTTGCTGGTCATTCGCTAGGTGAGTTTTCAGCTTTGGTAGCCAATGGCAGTTTGGATTTTGCTGATGCTTTAAAATTGGTTAGTCAGAGAGCAATGGCCATGCAAAAAGCTTGTGAAATTGAGCCTTCAACCATGGCTGCGGTTTTAAGTTTGGAAGATAAAGTTGTAGAAGATATTTGCGCAGGTGTAGACGGTATTGTGGTTGCCGCAAATTACAATTGCCCTGGGCAGTTGGTTATTTCTGGAAGTACGGCAGCCATACAAACAGCTTGCGAAAAAATGACCGAAGCTGGGGCAAGACGGGCTTTGGTTTTACCAGTTGGTGGAGCATTTCACTCCCCTTTAATGAAACCAGCTGAGGAGGAATTGGCAGCAGCTATAAACTCTACAAACTTTAAAAATCCTATTTGTCCAGTTTACCAAAATGTAAGCACCACGGCGGTAACCGATCCAGAAATCATTAAAAGGAATTTAATATCTCAGCTTACGGCTCCTGTAAAATGGACCCAAAGCGTTCAGAATATGATAAAGGATGGCGCCACGGAATTTATTGAAGTTGGGCCTGGAAAAGTTCTACAAGGTTTGGTAAAGAAAATCGACAGAAGTATTCCAGCTGTCAGTGCAGGAGCTTAAATTGGTTTAGAATTGTAATTCAATAAAGAAAAACAATTCCATGAAAAACTTAAAATTCGTAGTTCTTATCCTTTTTTCTGGAATTTCCTTTTTTGGATTTTCCCAGGAAGGCAGCCACTATAATTTGGATAAAAACATCGCTTTAGAATCCTATGATTTGGTTTCTTATTTTGAGTTGGATAAACCTTTAAAAGGCAATAGCGAATTTCAGGTAAACTATAAGGGAGGGATCTATTTGTTTGCAAATGCTAAAAACAAAAAGGCCTTTGAAAACAATCCTGAGGATTATCGGGTTGTTTACGGTGGCTGGTGTGCTTATGCTATGGGAAAGAATGGTGACAAAGTAGAAATTGATCCACTAACCTATAAAGTTATTGATGGTGAATTGTATTTGTTTTACAATAAATACCTGATCAATACATTAGACAAATGGAATAAAAATGAAAAGGAACTCCAGCAGCAGGCCGACAAAAATTGGCAGGAAATAATTAAAATCGACTAATTACAATTCATTGGAATATAAATCTTCTTGGCAAAGTCCATCGAATATCGCTTTAGTAAAATATTGGGGTAAACATAAAAATCAGATTCCAGCAAACCCTAGTATTAGTTTTACTTTGGATGCTTGTTATACCCAAACTGAGGTTCTTTTAAAGGAAAAAAAGGGGGACGCTATTTTTGATTTTGACATTTGGTTGGATGATGAAATACAATCCGGTTTTAAGCCAAAAATTGAAACTTTTTTCAATAGAATTATTGACGAAGCTGCTTTTTTAAAAGATTTTAGAATTGAAATAAAGACCCATAATAGCTTTCCGCATAGCAGTGGAATTGCATCCAGTGCATCTGGTTTAAGCGCTCTTTCCCTCAATCTATTAAGTTTAAAGGAAAAGCTTGAAAAGCAGGAAATTTCCAATTTTTACCAAAAAGCTAGCGAATGGTCCAGACTAGGTTCTGGAAGTGCCAGCCGTTCTGTTTATGGGGGACTTGTAGAATGGGGTGAATTTGCAGGTATTAAAGAAAGTAGTGATGAATTTGCCATCCCATATCAAGGAAAGGTACATCCTGTTTTTAAGAATTTTAGAGATTATGTTTTATTGGTGGAAGTAGGTTCTAAAAGTGTTTCCAGCACTGTTGGACATGGGCTTATGAAGAATCATCCATTTTCGGAAAGGCGGTTTTTACAAGCTCATGAAAACCTTGATACCTTAATGCAATGTTTGGAAACTGGAGATTTAGAACAATTTGGGGCTTTGGTAGAAAGTGAGGCGCTTACTCTACATGCCATGATGATGTGCTCCAATCCTTATTTCATTTTAATGAAACCCAACACTGTTCAGATTTTAGATTTGATATGGCAGTTTAGAAAAGAAACAAAACTACCCTTGTATTTCACTTTAGATGCTGGGGCCAATGTTCATTTATTATTTCCAGAAGAAATCGAACAAAAAGTAAATGAATTTGTTAAACAAAGATTAACAGTATATTTGAAAAACGGTCTGTATATTTGCGACCGTATCGGACAGGGTCCTAAAAACCTCATTTTATGAGCGCAAGCCCGCTTTATTACGCCAAGGTACTTCTCTTCGGAGAGTATGGTATCATCAACGATTCCAAGGGATTATCTATACCTTATAATTATTATCAAGGTGCTTTTAAGCGTACAAATTCCTTGGAGGGTAAGGCGAAAAAATCCAACGAAAGTTTATTAAAATACTTCAACCACCTGCAACAAATGCAGAATTCGGGTGATTTGATGGCTCAGTTGGATTTAAAATCTTTGAAAAAAGACATTGATAATGGTGTTTATTTCGATAGCAGCATTCCAGAAGGCTATGGTGTAGGAAGTAGTGGAGCCATTTGCGCAGCGATTTATGATCATTACGCTCTAAACCGAATTGATCCAGAAGAGCATATTAATAAAGAATCCATTTTAACTTTAAAAACTACTTTGGGTCAGATGGAATCTTATTTCCATGGAAAAAGCAGTGGTTTAGATCCGCTTATTTGTTATTTAAAACTTCCCGTTTTAATTAATTCCAAAGAAGAACTAGGAGCTGTTACTCTACCTGTGGAAGGAAAAAGTAAAGGCGCTATCTTTTTATTAAATAGTGGTCAACCTGGAGAAACTCAACCTATGGTAAACATCTTTATGGACAAGATGAAAAACAAGGGTTTTAGGGCTTTAATGAAAGATCAGTTTACCAAATACAATGATGCTTGCATCCAAGCTTTTTTAAAGGGCGATTCCAAGCCACTTTTCACAAACCTTAAGAAATTAAGTCATTTGGTTTTCGAATATTTCTCACCTATGATTCCCAATCATGTAAAGGAAATTTGGGAAAAGGGAATTGAGACTAATGAATACTATTTGAAGCTTTGCGGCTCAGGTGGTGGTGGTTTTGTTTTGGGCTTTACCCGAGATTATGACAAAGTTCAGAAGACCCTAAAAGACTATCAACCCGAACTTATTCATCGTTTCTAATTTGCAACTTGCCAGAAGACAGAAACTCCTCCTTTTTAAAGTTTCGGCCTTACTTTCTTTGGTTCGATGGTACAATATTTTTTTCCTAGCTCTTTCCCAATATCTTACGGCAATTTTTATTTTAAATGCACCTAAAGATTGGATTGAAACCCTTAAAAATCCAAATCTTCATTATATCGTTTTTGCTTCCTTATTCTGCATTGCGGCAGGCTATCTTATCAATAATTTTTACGATGTAGAAAAGGATCTTATCAATAGACCAGAAAGAACCATTCATCAAAAAATCGTTCGACAATCTACATCCCTTCGCTTGTATTTTCTTTTTAATTTTCTGGGAGCGCTATTGTCTTTAATGGTTTCCTTAAACGTCTTTTTGTTTTTTAGTTTTTTCATTTTTGCCCTTTGGTTTTATTCCCATAAGTTGAAAAAAATCACTTTTCTTGGAAATATGGTTGCGGCTTTATTGGCCATCACTCCCTTTTTCGCCACTTTTTTATATTACCATTTAGAAGATCTTTTGGTACTTACTTATATCAGTTTTTTACTGCTTATAATTTTTATCAGAGAAATAATAAAAGACCTTAGGACATTTAAAGGAGACGTAATAACGGGTTACCCAACATTGCCTGTTCAAATAGGAATTAATCGCACAAAATGGCTCATCTTTTTCTTTGCCCTTCTCGGATTGGTTCCTTCATTTTTGATTTTTTATAAAACCGAATTCACGGGAGTTAGTTATTATTTGTCCATTGGATTGGCCTTGGTTTTTTTGAGTTTAATAGTACTTCTTAAAGCTCAAAAAGTAAAACATTATAGCCTGCTTAACAATATTTACAGGTTCCTAATAATTGGAGGAATATTTAGTTTGATATTATTCAACAGATAAGGCAAGGCAATGTATTCCTAGTCCTATATTTGTGGTTCCCAAAAAAATTATGATGCAAAAACAATATATAGAAGAAAACAAAGACCGTTTTTTAGAAGAGCTTAAAGACCTATTAAGAATCCCAAGTATTTCTGCCGATTCTGCCTATGCCGGAGATGTTTTAAAAACTGCCGACGCTGTGGCAAAAAGCCTTGTAGACGCTGGAGTGGACAATGTGGAAATATGTGAAACCCCAGGTTTTCCAGTAGTGTATGGTGATAAAATTATTGACCCAGCCTTACCTACAATTGTGGTTTACGGGCATTATGATGTACAACCACCGGATCCAATGGATTTATGGGAATCTGGTCCTTTTGAACCCGTAATTAAGAAAACAGCGATCCATCCAGAAGGAGCCATTTTTGCTAGAGGAGCCTGTGATGATAAAGGCCAAATGTATATGCATGTGAAGGCTTTTGAAGTGATGAATAAAACCAATTCCCTAGCCTGCAATGTAAAGTTCATGATTGAGGGTGAAGAAGAAATTGGAAGTGAAAATCTTGCTTGGTTTGTAGAAAGAAATAAGGAGAAATTAAAATGCGATGTCATCCTAATTTCCGATACGGGTATTTTAAATAATGACAATCCCTCCATTACTACTGGATTAAGAGGATTAAGTTATGTGGAAGTAAAAGTAACCGGACCAAACCGCGATTTACATTCTGGATTGTATGGAGGGGCTGTTGCCAATCCAATTAATATACTTAGTAAAATGATTGCTTCTCTTCACGATGAAAACAATCATATTACCATCCCTGGTTTTTACGATAATGTAGAAGTACTTTCTGATGAAGAAAGAGCAGAAATGGCTAAAGCCCCTTTTGATTTAGAAAAGTATAAAAAGGCATTAGACCTAGGGGATGTTTGGGGCGAAAAAGGTTATAGCACTATGGAAAGAAACTCCATTCGTCCAACCTTGGATGTAAACGGAATTTGGGGAGGTTATACAGGAGAAGGTGCCAAAACGGTTATCGCTTCAGAAGCTTTTGCAAAAATTTCTATGAGATTAGTTCCTGGTCAGGAGCCAGAAGCCATCACAAAACTTTTTGTAGACCATTTTAAAAGTATTGCTCCATCCGCCGTTAAGGTAGAAGTAACTCCACACCATGGTGGTGATCCCTATGTTTCTCCAACCGATAATCCGGGTTACATGGCTGCAAGCATGGCTATGGAAGAAAGTTATGGCAAAAAACCAATTCCTGTCCGCAGTGGTGGAAGCATCCCTATTGTGGCTTTATTTGAACGAGAATTAAAAGTAAAATCCATTTTAATGGGATTTGGTTTGGACTCAGATGCGATCCATTCTCCTAATGAACATTATGGTCTTTTTAATTATTTTAAAGGCATTGAAACTATTCCATTATTTCACAAAAATTTTGCGAAACTGAATAAATAGAATTCACTTTTAAAAAAACATGAGGCGCAAATTTCCAATGAGGTTTGCGCCTTTTTTTATTCAGCATAAAGAAAAGCAAGCAAAGGCTATCTTTAGACCATAGATTAAAACAATGCTAAAAATATCCTTACGAATTTTCTTAATAGTTCTTTTCGCAAATAGTTTACAAAACTGCCAAGCCCAAAAAAATTCCAGCATGAAAAAGAAGCATAGTAATGCATTAGTAAATGAAACCAGCCCCTATTTATTGCAGCATGCCCACAACCCGGTAAATTGGATGCCATGGGGAGAAGAAGCATTGGAAAAAGCGAAAAAAGAAAACAAGCTGGTAATTATTAGCATTGGTTATTCTGCCTGTCATTGGTGTCATGTAATGGAAAGGGAAAGTTTTGAAGATTCTGCAGCTGCGGCATTAATGAATGAGCACTATATCTCCATTAAAATAGACAGGGAAGAAAGACCAGATGTAGACCAAATTTACATGACGGCTGTTCAGTTAATGACTGGAAGAGGCGGCTGGCCCTTAAACATTGTAGCTCTACCAGATGGTAGACCTGTATGGGGAGGAACATATTTTCCCAAGGACAATTGGATGAAAGCTCTTCAAGGGATATATGAAGTAAACCGAGATGAGCCCGAAAAAATGCTTGAATACGCCGAAAAGCTTACAGCGGGGGTAGTACAATCTGAATTGGTGGTATTGAATAATGAAGCCCCAAATTTTAATAAAGAACAAGCACAAGAAATCATTGCCAATTGGTCTAAATCTTTTGATATTGAAAATGGCGGTCCAAATAGGGCTCCAAAATTTCCTTTGCCTAACAATTACGATTACCTTCTGCATTACGGCCATTTAAAAAACGACAAACCCGTTTTAAATCATGTAAAACTCACCCTTAAAAAAATGGCTTTTGGTGGAATTTACGATCAAATCGGTGGCGGTTTTTCGCGCTATTCTACAGATGAAATTTGGAAGGTCCCCCATTTTGAAAAAATGCTCTATGACAATGCCCAATTGGTGAGTTTATACAGCAAGGCTTATCAAAAATTTAAAAATCCTTTATACAAAGAAGTCGTTTACGAAACCTTGGAATGGTTGAACAGGGAAATGACCGGTCCGGATGGAGAGTTTTACTCTGCTCTTGATGCTGATAGCGAAGGAGAGGAGGGCAAATTTTATGTTTGGAAAAAAGAAGAACTTCAAAATTTAATTCCACTTGAAGATTGGGACAGTTTTAGCACTTATTATCATATTGATCGCATCGGTTTATGGGAAGATGGAAATTACATTTTGATGCGAAAAGATGGGGGAAATTCTACCCCAAATGAAAAGGTAAAAAGTTGGAAAAAACTTCTTTTAAAAGAAAGGGGTAAAAGAATTAGACCAGGTTTGGACGACAAATCTTTAACAAGTTGGAATGCTTTAATGATAACTGGTTTAGTGGATGCTCATGCTGCATTTTCGGATTCGGAGTTTATAAAAATAGCCGAAAAAAATGCGAAATGGTTGAAAAAATATCAGCTTCAACAAGATGGATCACTTCTCCATTCTTATAAAAAAGGGGAAAGTAAAATTGGAGGTTTAATTGAGGATTACTCTTTAAGCATACAAGCCTTTCTAAAATTATTTGAAGCAACAGGAAAAGAAGAATACTTGCTTAATGCCAAAAAATGGATGGTGTATTGCCAAGAAAATTTTAAGGATGAGGAAAGTAAAATGTTTTATACCCGAAATCTAAAATCCACCCAGTTGATTGCTAAAAGTTTGGAAACTGCGGATAATGTAATTCCTGCTGCAAATTCCATTATGGCAATGAATCTTTTTTTATTGAGTCATTATTTAGATAAACCCGAATACTCTGACCAAGCACAAACCATGATGAATCATGTTACTGAAAAAATGTCTTCCTATGGAGAAAATTACAGCAATTGGGCTCAGCTTCATTTACACCTAAGCCATCCATTTTATGAAATTGCTATTTCGGGTAAAGAGGCCAAACCAAAGTTTTTAGATTTTAACTCTAATTTTCACCCGAATGTTTTGTGGATTTTTAATGAAAAACAAAGCTCAATTCCTCTTTTAGAAAATCGATTTGTTAAAGGGGAAACTAGGATATATGTTTGTGAAAATAAAGTTTGCCAACTTCCTCTTCAGGAGGTCGCTAAAGCAGAAAAAATCATCTTAAAAGAATAAATATAGACGATTACTAAATCGGTTTAGGAAATTTAGCAACAATGGCTATATTTGTTTAGTTCTTAACCAAAACTCTGGTAAAATGAAATTCATTTCCAAACTATCGTGGCTTTTTTTGTCCATTATACTATTCGGCTATTCCGCTAAAGCCCAAAATGCTATTAACTTCGACGGCGTTGATGATATGATAGATTGCGGAAACATCTCGGCTGTAAACTTTAGCTCTTCAAACTTCACTTTGGAAGCCTGGATTTATGCTGAAGCTTGGGCCAACAATATCTGGGAAGGGAATATCATTAATAAAGAGCAAAATGGTGCGGGGAGTGACAAAGGCTATATGCTGCGAGTAGGAGCAGGCGGAAAATTAAATGCCAATTTTGGAAATGGTAGTTGGAAGGAAGTAAGCTCTTCAAATGCTGTATTAAGTTTAAACACTTGGCATCATATTGCGGGAAGGTTCAATGGTTCTTACCTCACTATTTATGTAGATGGAAATCCTATCGACTCGGCTTCTTATTCTGGCTCAGTAGGTGCATCAAATGTAAATTTGGTTATTGGCGCCCAATCCAATGGTGGCAGACATTTTACGGGTTCTATCGATGAAGTTAGAATTTGGGATATAGCTAGAACCAAGTCTGAAATCCAACAAAATATGCACGTTTTACAATGCGCAGATGAGCCGGGATTGAAAGCTTACTATCGTTTTGAACAAGGTGTTGCTGCGGGAAATAATTCAGGGGTATTAACGGCTGTTGATAGTCGGGGTTTAAGCCCAGGAAACCTACAAGGCTTTGCACTTTCTGGAAATTCCTCCAATTGGGTAAGCTCTTCCTTAAACTTTATTCAACAGTTTCAACCCTATTTTCAAACAGATACTATTTGCCAAGGAGAAAGTATAATTTTTGGAAGCCAAACCCTAAGCTTGGCTGGAGTTTACACCGATACCATCCCATCAAATCTCAGCTGTGATTCTGTAATTACCTTCGATTTAAAAACCAAATCTGTGGACAATAGTATTCTTATTCATCAGGATACAATTTGGGCTGTAGACACAAGTTTAACCTATGCCTGGATCGATTGCAATAATATGTTTCGAATTATTCCTGGGGCTACAGAAAGATATTACGTCCCCTTTGTTAGCACAAGTTATGCGGTGATTGTGAGTAATGGAGAATGCACCGACACTTCGGATTGTGTAAATTTCACCGTTGGTTTAGATGAACGGAAATCCTCCCAAATTGATGTTTATCCAAATCCTTTTTCGGATAAAATTAGCATAGAATATCAGGGTTTTGGTGAAATTGAATCCTTGAAATTAATTAATCCAGCAGGGCAAGTGATTTTAGAAAAAAGACATCTAAATCAAAATAATATTGAAATAAATATGGAGGATCTTCCTTTTGGAGTATATCAACTAATTCTAAAAGACCAGGATTCCAAAATCACTTTTCGTAAGCTTGTGAAATTGTAGATTATTAGAGCAACTATTTGTTTGTTTCGAATTGAAATTGAGCTAAATTGTCATTTTAATTTTTCCTTTTAATGACGAGCAAGGTTTTTTCAAGAAAATCCCTTTTTTGGGTATTTAGTTTACCCTTAGCCCTACTTTGTGTATTAATTTTTTTCAGCTTTTATGCCGAGTTAAATGCTAAGGGGCATTCCAATTTCTACTCAGCTTTAATAATTGATTTTACCCTAACGGTTCCTTTAGTTTATTTTCTTTTAATACGGAAAAGGAAAATTTCAAAATTATCCATTGTACCCCTTTTTATTTTAGGAATCGTTTTATCTTCTTTATTCATTCCAGAGGCAGAGAAAGATGTCCTTACATTTATTCTGAATTGGATTTTTCCTTTTGTAGAAATTTTTGTTTTGGGGAAAATTGGTTTTACAGTTTACCGGATAGTCAAAAATTTTAGGCAAAGCAGTAATGTACAAGCTGATTTCTATGAGGCTTTTGTGGAAGCGAGCTCAAAAATTTTCCCCTCAAAACTAAAATACATTGCAGCCACCGAAGCTTCTCTTATTTATTATTGCTTTTTCGCTTGGAGAAAAACTGAACTTGGAAAAAATGAATTTTCCTATCATCTTAAAACCCCAATTGTATCCTTGTTATTCGGTTTTTTACTGGTAATTGTAGCCGAAGGAATTGGTGTGCATTTATGGTTAAAAGGTTACAGTTCTAGTCTTGCTTGGGTGTTTAGCTTATTAAGTGCCTATGGGTTTCTTCAGGTTTTTGGAATTTTAAAATCTATCCCACGTCGGCCAATAATTGTTAATGAAAATAATCTTCGGTTAAAATTTGGCTTAATAGGAAGCGCCAATATTCCATTTGGTGATATTGAATCTATACGTTTAAATAAAAAGGATCTACCCGAAAAAAATATTGGTTTAAAGAAGTTGTTTCTTGTGGACCACAATATCATAATCCAGTTCAAAAAAAAGGTGAAAATCCAAGGTCTTTATGGAATCGAGAAGAAATACAGCCAAGTGGCCTTTTTTGTGGATAGAACCGAAAATTTCATTGAAAAAATTGAATCCAAAATCTCTTATGAAAAGTAAAAACCCCATCCTTTTTATCAGCTTTTTGTTTATTCTTAGCTTTTCTATTTCTGCACAGGATAGTACAGAATATGTAAACGAAATTTTGGCTCACCAAATGGAGCAGAATCATGAGTTTGCAGATTCCCTTAAATCTCCTTTAAAAGAGGAAGATCGAAAAGTTTTTTCCCATTTGGAGTTTTTTCCTATCAACAAAGACTATAGGGTTGAAGCCAAATTTGTAAAAGCCGAAAATGAAGAGCCTTTTAAAATGCAGACTTCAACTGATAGAGAACCTTGGTATATAAAATATGGTGAAGCCCATTTTAAAATTAAGGGTGAAGAACTTGTTTTAAGCATTTATAAAAGTCTGCGGACAGTAAAAATGGAGGGCTATGAAGATTATTTGTTTTTGCCATTTGCCGATTACACCAATGGCCTGGAATCTTATGGCGGCGGTAGATTTATAGACTTAAAAATTCCCGAAGGAGAAACTATTGTAATTGACTTTAATAAAGCTTACAATCCATATTGTGCTTACAATTCCAGGTATTCTTGTCCTATACCACCCGAAGAAAATGAGCTACAAGTGGAAATTCCAGCAGGTGTAAAAAGCTTTGGAGATCATTAAATTTTCAATATTTTAAGATGAGCTCTGCCTTGCTTCTCCTTTAAAAAATAAACTCCTTTTTGGTATTGACTTAAGTCGATTGTGCCGTTTTCTTTAATCTGAAATTGTTCTAAGTTTCTACCCCTAGCATCCATTAAAATTAAATCCAGTTTTTCCTTGTTTTTCAATGTCACAAAAACAAAATCCCTGCTTGGATTTGGGTAAAGTTCAAAGGCTAATCCCGTTAAGGAATTTAAGGCAAATGAATTTTTTACAAACTCTAGTTTTAGAGTTTTATTGGAAACTTCTTGGTTGGCATTCATCCCACCCACAATATATCTTGTGTTTGACGAAACCTCAGCAATTCCTCTAAGGTCCATTGGAAAGGAACCACCAATTGCAGAATCGCTATCCCATTTCAATGTTTCTGGTTCTAAAAACAAATTCCGATTTAGAGGTTCTACCCCTTGTCCATTGGAGTAAGCCAATCCATCATAATTATAAGTCCTATTGGATCCACCAATCCAATGAATATTGCCATTTACTTGGGTACAAGCCATTCGATATCCCCTTAAACTGGAATCTAAAATGGTATCTGTCCAACTAATCTGACTCGGATCATTAGCGTCCATAATCCCAATCCTAAGGCTTTTTTGAATGGGGAAATTTTGAAGGCCATTGGAACTGGCACCCCCAAAATAAAAAATGCTATCCCCTACTATGGTCCCCGAAGAACCAAAGCTTTTATAATTCCCAAAATTAGGGATTGGGGTTCCGCTTGTCCAACTGTCTAAGGCAGGATTGTAAATTTGAACATCTGCCACATTTTTAATTTGCGACCAACCGCTTACTACAACAATCAGACTGTCCCTCCAAACCGCTTGAACCTGATCATCTATAGGAACAGGAATTGCCGCGCCATCTGGTAAATAAGAATTGCTGTTGGGATCGTAAATATGCACTCTATCTGAGGAAAGTTCCGAGCCGTTATCAAAAACGTAGTAGCCCCCGATTATATAAATTAAATCCTTAACCCTACTCGCAGAAGCTGCAATTTTACCTAGGGTGTCTGGCAAGGGAGCAATGCTATCCCAAGTATCCGTTTGGGTATTGTAGCGAAAAGACCATAAACCTATTCCATTATGGTCTTTTGTAGAATCAATTCCCGCGAAGGAAAAGACGTAGGGAATTCCATTTACAAAAGCTTCTGAAACTGCATTATTGCTAATTTTCATTGGCATTGGGCTTTTTTCGGTTAGACTAAAACTTTGGGCTTTAAGCTCCGAGATGGAAAAAAGAAAAAGTAAAACAAAAAGGCTATTTGGAAACTTCACGATTAATGATTTTAGCCAAAAATAGGCTAAGCCTTTCAATTAAAGAGAATGCCTAAAAGGAACTAGGGTAAGAATTTTTAACTTTATGACTTTTATAAAACCGTGGAACAAATATCTATACTCATGCCGGTGCGTAATTCGGCAGCCTATCTTGAGGAATGTCTTGATTCCATCATTCATCAAAGCCATAAAAATTGGGAGTTGATCGTTGTCGATGACCACAGCGTGGACGAAAGTGTAGCTATAATAAAAAGCTATCAGAAAAATTACCCCAACATTTTTCTTTTGAAGAATAATGATAAAGGTATTATTCCAGCTCTTTCATTAGCCCTTTCAAATTCTAAAGGCAGTTTTATTTCCAGGATGGATTCGGATGATAAAATGCCTTCAAGGCGTTTGGAATTGATGCTTCAAAAATGGAAGGAAACTTCTATAAAAAAAACCATTGTTACCGGTCTGGTAGAATATTTTGGTGAGAATATTAGTGAAGGCTATAAGACCTATGAAAATTGGTTAAATCACATAAATTCCCATTCACTACAATGGCAAAATGTTTATAGAGAATGTGTTATTGCTTCTCCAAATTGGATAATCTTAAAAACAGATTTAGTTGAGATGGGGGGATTCGAAAATTTAAAGTATCCTGAAGATTATCATTTGGTTTTGGAATGGCATCGGCATCAATTTAACATCGCTGTTTGCGAGGAAACCACCCTCTTTTGGCGGGAACATCCGTTGCGAACTTCCCGAAATTCGGAGAATTACCAGCAGGAGGCATTTTTCAAACTCAAACTTTCCCACTTTTTAGAATATCAATATAAAGGTTCTCAACTTTTACTTTGGGGTACTGGAAAAAAAGCCAGGTTAAGCGCCAAAATTTTGAAAACCAAAGCAGTGGATTTTGTATGGATGGATTTGAATCCGGAGAAATTTCCAAATGGAATTCAAAATCAAAACATTGAAAATTATTTAAATACCCAACAGCATTCCCCTAATAAAACAAATATTCTTTTATGCGTTTACCCACCTGAAACAGAGAAACAAAAAATGGAATCCTATTTAGCGTCTTTAAACTTTTTGCTAGGTGAAAATTACTGGTATCTTTAAACGGAATTAAGGCTGAACCCGAAAATCTTAGCATGAAATACCTTTTTATAAGTCTTGTCTTTTTAGGAGTGGGAATATCCCTTTACCCAGACTACCCCTATCGAATTGGTTTCATTCCAAAACATTCTGCGATTAATATTAATCCTGATTTTAAAGTTTGCAACAATAAATATGTTGTTGATTATTACAATAGATCTGGCTTTGACAATAATGATATTCCTGCTGGGTATATCGGTGGGCCTAAAGCGATAAAAAAGCTGTTGGCAAAACAATACCCAAATCTTAATTTAAAAAATGAAAGTGGAATGCTAACCATTCGCTTTATTATTAACTGCAAAGGAGAAATTGGGAGATTTGAAATTTTGGAAAACGACCTAAATTATCAACCAAAAACATTTGATCCAGAAGTAAAAGAGCAGCTTTTCAATTTCACAAAAGACCTTAAAAATTGGCAGGCAAATTATTTAGCTGGAGAATCTCGAGATTGTGCCATGTACCTAACCTACAAACTAAAAAATGGTAAAATCATCGCTATACTTCCTTAGTATTTTATTTCTTTTTTTATCCTGTGAAAGCAAGAGCCCGAATTTTAATGCCGTTGCAGATTTAAGTCAAAGTGAAAAGGATTCTTTGATTAAAATGAAATATAAAGTCTTTTTCAAAACCCACCAGGGAACTCCAAAGGCCATGACCTTATTGGACGAAATTATTGAACTGGATTCCACCAATGCGGAGGCCTGGCGCGAAAGGTCTATCCCTTATTTAAAAAGAGGATTTCCAGGACAATGGTATAAAAATTATCAAAAATGTGTTGCTTATGACGCAAAGGAATGGATTGGTTGGCGGGGCTATAATTATCTATTTTTTTACAAGGATTTTAAAAGAGCCATAGCAGATTTCGACGCGACCGATACTTTAAATGAAGGATTTACAGATCACCCTCAGGCTATGAGCGTAGACTTTTTGCGTGGAATTGCTTATTACGGATTGGATAGTTATGATACGGCACTGATTTATCTTCAAAAATATATTGATGAAGAAATGAATAGCAGCGGAGGCTTGGCTTTTATTGATCAAAATGCATTTTTGTATAAGGGTAGAATCCACCAAAAACTAAATCAACACGATTCTGCTTTTGTTGCTTTTAATACAGGGTTACAGATTTTTGATCAGTCTTGCGACCTTCATTATTTCAAATCAAAGAGCTTTTCTGCTCAAGGAAATTTGGCGATGGCTAAGTTGGAAGCAAAGCTAGCAAAACAGTATTTCGACCTTAGTTATGTTCACCGAAGGCCTTATATTGAAGTACTTGATCAACTTTATGATTACGATCTTATCGAATTGTTTCAAAACCTTAAACTAGATTATTAGGACCAACCTCTTGGATTTTCCAATTGGTTTGTTGCATATTTGCAGTCTTATGAAGTACTAAGAATTATGAACACAACGAAATTCACTTACAGGTGTGCCGGATTTCCGGTCAAGGGCTAATCTGCCCCCTAATCGTTGTACCCCACCCTTTTATAAAAATCATAATTCTTATTTCAATGTCTCAAACTAAATCAAATTTAATATCTAGAATATTTTCACTTTTTTCCCAAGCCCTTTTTGGAAAAGAAGAAGAATTCACTTCAGGAAGTATCCGAAAAGCGGTATTCCTTCTGTCCATTCCCATGATTGCCGAAATGTTTTTGGAAGGATGTTTTGCTCTTGTAGATATGTATTATCTCAGTCAGGTTGGGGTAAATGCTCTAGCCACTGTTGGACTTACAGAAGCGGTTGTTACCCTCATTTACGCCGTAGCCATTGGGCTATCGATGGCAACAACAGCAGTTGTATCCCGTAGAATTGGGGAGAAAAAACCTTTAAAGGCTTCCATTGCCGGAGCTCAAGCTATAATTGTAGGTTCTGGTATTTCCATACTATTGGGAATTATTGGAATTATTTTTCCAAAGGAAATTTTAAGCCTAATGGGTGCCGAAGAGCAACTAATCGAAGAGGGCTTTCGTTTTACCCAAATTCTTATTGGAGGAAATATTAGCATTATGCTTCTCTTTTTAATCAATGCAATTTTTAGAGGAGCAGGTAGTGCCAAAATTGCGATGATCTCCTTAGGATTAGCGAGTATTTTGAATATCATTCTTGATCCTATTTTCATTTTTGGATTTGGACCCATACCAGCAATGGGAGTCAAAGGTGCCGCTATTGCTACCACTATAGGAAGAGGAACGGCTGTACTATTCCAGATTTACATGTTGCAATCCGGAAAGAGCCCTATTATTATCACTCTCAAACAACTCAAGTTAAAAACCGAAGTGATGTTTAATTTGGTAAAGATTTCTTTAGGAGGAATTGGGCAATTTTTAATTGGCACTTCCAGCTGGATGTTTTTGGTTCGTGTCGTTTCGGAGTTTGGTAGCGAGGTTGTAGCCGGCTATGTTTTAGCCATTCGGGTAATGATGTTTACCATTCTTCCTGCTTGGGGGATGAGCAATGCTGCGGCAACCTTAGTTGGGCAAAATTTAGGAGCAAAACACCCAAAAAGAGCTGAGGAATCTGTTTGGAAAACAGGAAAATATGCTGGAGTTTTTATGGGAATAGTGTCATTAATATATATCTTTTTTGCACCTACTTTTTTAGGTTGGTTTTCAGACAATGAAATTGTAGTAAAAAATGGAGCTTTATGCTTGCAAATTATGGCAGCAGGTTATGTTTTTTATGGCTATGGAATGGTTGTAATTCAATCTTTTAATGGAGCAGGAGATACTAAAACACCAACATATATTAACTTTTTATGTTTTTGGGTTTTCCAACTACCTCTGGCTTATATTACTGCTATTTGGTTAGATTTTGGCCCAATTGGAGTATTTATTTCAATAACTTTAGCCGAAGTTTTAATTGCTATTATTGGAATAATTCTCTTTAAAAAAGGAAAGTGGAAAACTGTACAAGTGTAATTGTTTTGTTATTTTAGCTTATTTTAAAAGTTTATTCATTGAGAAAATTTACATATTTTTTATTGTTTTTCATTTTAATTTCGTCTTGTAAGAAAGATAAGATTTCAATGCAACCTTTTGAATTAAATCATAATGTTACTTGTGAAGATTTGTATAATTCTGGTAGTAGAAGAATCTGGGGAGTAGATGTTTTATTGATAGGTAAAAAAGAAAGTGATACTACTGTATATTTTCAAGTTAGTGAACCAAGTTATGAAATTGATTGGAACCACGAATATATGCAACCAGAATTAGAAGAAGAACCAGATACTACTCCTACAAAGGAATCTAAATATAAAAAATATTTAGAAAAATCACCTTTAGAATTAAATGATTCTATTTATGAATTAGTTTGGGGTAATTTGAAAGAACAACAAAAAATTCATTGTATTGAAGATAAAGGAATTCCAGGATGGAGAAATTATACCCTGAAAATAAAAAAATCTGAAGCTAAAACTTATAGAAACTCTATTGACACCAGTAAATATAAAATTATTAATGTTCAAGTAGATACAATGTATAATTATAATTTAGATACTTTTAAAGTTTTAAATTTGAAAACTAAAGATACTTTTAATTGTTCTATAAGAGAATATGAAGGTGATTATCACTTTTATTCTAGTATATATTTAAAAAAAAACTTGTAAGCTATGACTAAAAAAAGAGGAATAAACACAACTTGCGTTCACGTTGGCGAAGTAAAAGATGAGCAATTTAAAGGAGCAATATCTCCAATATATATGTCAACTTCTTATGCTTTTGATGGTGTTGATGTAAAACGTTATCCACGTTATTACAATACACCAAATCAAGAAATGTTGTGTAAAAAAATAGCAGCTCTAGAAAACACAGAAGATGCTTTGATTTTTAGTTCTGGGATGGCAGCCATTTCCTCTGCAATGTTGGCTTTTTTAAAAAGAGGAGATCACGTTATTGTACAGCAAGTAATTTATGGAGGAACTTATAATTTTATAGTTTCTGAATTTGATAAATATGGAATAGAATATTCGTTTACTGAATCTGATAAGGCAGATGATTTTAAGTCTTTAATAAAAGAAAACACAAAGATTTTATATATTGAGACTCCCTCAAATCCATTATTGGGAATTACAGATATGCAAGCTATTACTGATTTAGCCAAAGAAAAATCTATTTTAACAATGATTGATAATACTTTTGCATCACCTATCAATCAAAATCCTTATAATTTTGGAATTGATATTGTAATTCACTCTGCCACAAAATATATGGGAGGTCATTCTGATATTTCTGCAGGAGCAGTTGCAGCTTCAAAAGAGCATATTGAACAAATTTGGAGTACAGCAATTAATCTTGGAGGAAATTTAAGTGATCAAACTGTTTGGTTATTAGAAAGAAGTTTAAAAACTTTGAATCTAAGAGTAAAAGAGCAAACCAAAAATGCCCAGTTTATGGCAGAATATCTAGAAAACAATGAAAATATTGATGCTGTATATTATCCAGGTTTAAAAAGTCATCCACAATATGAAATTGCTAAAAAACAAATGAAAGGTTTTGGAGCAATGTTGTCTTTTGAATTATCTGAAGAAATTGATGCAATGGATTTTCAGCGAAACTTACAGTTGATAAAACCATCAATGAGTTTAGCTGGTTTAGAGAGTACAACTGTTAGTCCAGCTCAAACTACACATGCATTATTGAGTGAAGATCAAAGATTAGAAAGAGGAATTAAAGATGGGTTAATTCGTTTTTCTGTTGGAATTGAAGAACCTGAAGACTTAATTGCAGATATTGAACAAGCTTTGATAAAAAGTATTCAGTAGCAGTTTTCAGTTTTTTAAAAACAACAATTTATTATAGTTATTAACTATTACACGATTACATGATTAAACAAATAAACTATTACACATTAATTTATGAAACTAGATATATTAGCTTTTGGAGCACATCCTGATGATGTAGAATTAGGTGCAGGAGCAACTATTGCAAAAGAAATTTCTTTAGGAAAAAAAGTAGGAATTGTAGATTTAACTAGAGGTGAGTTAGGAACTCGTGGTTCAGCAGATTTAAGAGATATTGAAGCTGCAAATGCTGCAGAAATATTGGGGGTTTCTGTTCGTGAAAATTTACGTTTTGCAGATGGTTTTTTTGTTAACGATAAAATGCATCAATTAGAAATTATAAAAATGATTCGTAAATATCAACCAGAAATTGTGCTTTGCAATGCTATTGATGATAGACATATAGATCATTCTAAAGGAAGTAAATTAGTTTCAGATGCTTGTTTTTTAAGTGGTTTAATGAAAATTGAAACAGAAATTGAAGGAATACAACAAGAAAAATGGAGACCAAAACAAGTTTATCATTATATACAATGGAAAAATATTAAACCAGATTTTGTGATTAATGTTAGTGGTTTTATGGATAAAAAAGAAAAATCAGTATTAGCTTATGCATCTCAATTTTTTGATATTAACAGTAATGAGCCAGAAACTCCTATAACAAGTAAGAATTTTATAGATAGTATTAATTATAGAGCTAGAGATTTTGGCAGATTAATTGGAGTAGATTTTGCAGAGGGTTATACCACAGAACGTTATGTAGCTGTTGAAAGTTTAGATAAATTAATTTAATTTTTTCTTTTAAAAATCAATAAATAAACTATTGAAAAGGTATGTTTAACCATAAACTATTGTTCTATTTTTAGCTTTAAATGAATGTACAAAATTTTAAAAAATGAATTCAATGATGACCCAAAATTAGCACAATTACCACTCAAACATTCAATCACTAGGAATTATTACTGATTTCCCTTATTTTTAAATAAAAAAACTACTTTCCTACCCAACCATTTTCAGATTCTTCCTTTCTATATAAAGGTAATGACACAACAACTTAAAACTTCAAAAATCATGAATTCAAACCAATACCGAATTAAGTATTTTAAAAACTGTTTAACTACCCTCCTTTTACTCTTCATTTCCCTCTCTATATCATTTGCTACCGAAGAATGTGACCAACTGGTTGTTACGAGCACCAATTCCACTATAAAATTGGAAAATATTGAGGCGCCAAAAGCTATCATCAAATTATTTGATGCCAACTGGGAAAGAATTTCCGAATGTAACGACGAAGAGTGCGGTACAGAAGTAGAATTTACCGCTCTGAATGCAGGAGCATTTCACATCCAAGTCCAACTATTCGACGCTGACTGGAATGGCATCTGTAATAGAACAATTGATATTTCTTTAGAAGGGTGTTTTTGTCCTGCGGTATATATGCCTGTTTGTGGAATAGATGGGAAAACCTATGGAAATGCTTGCGAGGCAGGCTGTGCAGGCGTAGAAGTAGTAGCAGAGGGCGAATGTGCCCCTTTGACGACTTGTGATCTTTTAGCTCGCATCACTTTACCGACTAACCTTTGCGATCAGGGACTAACAGAAATTGCGGTTTATGAACTAGATGGCAAAAGTTATTTGGTCTATTTTGTTAAAGTGCTCCGGAAACCTCTGTCTCTGGAAGGAGGCGAACTATACATAACGCCTCAAATTCTTTCAAGTGATTTTAGTCACTTTTTATTCAGACTAACAACATCAAATAATTCAAAACAACTGACTATTTGACGAGCAGAAAATTCTGCTGGAAGCCGCTGAACTAGCGCCGCCCCGTCTGACTGAGCGGCGCATTATAGACACTAATCGAAAGCTGTCAACGATTTAATTTATATTTTTTTGATTAATTTAAAACAGCCTTATGAAGCCGCATAAAAGTACGACAAAGTGATGCATTCCTGAAGTGAAATCCACTGTTCACACTTTGATACAAAATCTATCTCGCTTGAACGTAACGGTTGTTCCACCACATCAAACTAGGATGGATATATCTCCCTTAGCTTGCGCGTCAATGT
>CAKZNE010000340.1 GCA_937129395.1 uncultured Cryomorphaceae bacterium
GTATCGATTTAGCTGATTATTTGGATGCCCAAGTTGGGGATACTTTGGTTTATTTAGGCTCTGGTTACCAAGGTGCTACGGCAGCCGGATTGTTCGTTATTTCCGGACTTTTAGATTTTCATATTCCAGAATTAAACCGCAGTTCCTGTTATATGGGCTTGGCAACTCTTCAGGATTTAATTGATGCTCCGGGTTTAATTACCGCCTTGGTAATTAGTTTGGAAAAACCATCGGACTTGGAGGAAACCAACACTGAACTAAAGAATTTGATGGGAGCGGATTACGAAGTGATGACTTGGGAGGAATTAGCACCAGATGTAAAACAATTGGTGGTTACATCAGGATCTAAAGGGTATATCATGAATTTTATCCTTTACCTCATTATCAGCTTTGTAATGTTCGGTACCGTATTGATGGCCACCCAAGAGCGAAAATTTGAATTGGGAGTGCTTTTAGCCATTGGAATGAAAAGAAGTAAGTCCATGCTTTTGGTATTAAATGAAAATATTTTCATCAGCATTATTGGGGTAATTGTAGGGGTAGTAGCTGCCGGGCCCATCGCCTTTTATTTTAATCGCAATCCTATCGTTTTAACTGGAGATGGTGCTGAAGCTATGGCTGAAATGGGAATTGACCCTGTTATTCCCTTTAGTTTAGATCCTTCTATAGCCCTTAACCACGGCTTAATTGTGTTGACCATTTCTATGATATTGGTTCTGTATCCAATACTAATTCTACGAAAGTTGAAACCCGTTGAAGCCATGAAAATTTAAGGCCTTAAAAGAAATTAAAATGAAAACAATTTTCAAAATAGCTTGGCGAAACGTTTGGCGAAATAAGCTACGAAGTGGGGTGGTATTTACCTCTGTATTATTAGGGATTTGGGCGGGATTGTTTGTGCTGGCCATTTCTTCTGGAATGTTGGAACAACAGAAAAGAGGAACCTTAGAATCTCAATTGTCCCATATTCAAATTCATTCAGACCCCTATTTGGCTGATATAAAATTGAACCATAATTTCTCCAAATCACAAATAGCAGAGATTGACCAAGCTTTAAACGATACCAAAGAGGTAAAGAATTTTTGTAAAAGATCTATAGTGGAAGGCACGGGTTCTACGGCTCACGGTTTCTCCAATCTAAATGTAATTGGTGTAAATCCAGAAATAGAACAAAAGGTAACCACCATTCACGAAAGGCTTATTGAGGGAAGTTATTTTACAAAATACAAAAACCGTCCAGCTTTAATTGGGCGAAAATTAGCAGAAGATTTACATCTTGAAGTTGGAAAAACAATCAATCTGAGTTTTCAAGATGCAGAAGGGAATTTTATTCAATCTGGATTTAAAGTGGAAGGGATTTTTGGTTCTCCATCTCAATCTTTTGATAAATCCAATGTTTTTATAAAACAGGAAGATTTTGTGGATTTGGTGGCCGGAGAATCCAATTATGTCCATGAGTACGCTGTAAATCTTTTTCAAGTTGGAAATTCGAAAAGGATCGCAGAACAATTAAATTCTGAGATTAAAGAAGCGACTGCGGAGGATTGGGCAACCATTTCACCGGAACTAAGTTTTAGGGACGAAACAGCTGGAGCGGGCCTTATGGTAATACTGGTAATAATAGTTTTTGCCTTAACATTTGGAATTGTAAATACCATGCTCATGGCGGTTTTGGAACGCAAAAGAGAATTAGGTATGTTATTATGTGTAGGGATGAATAAGCGCAATGTTTTTGTGATGATCGTTATTGAAACGATATTTTTATCCCTGGTGGCTGCTCCTGCTGGATTGCTAATTTCTTGGCTAAGCATTAGTTATTTCGGTTCATCGGGAATCAAATTGGATGCAGTGGGAGAGGCACTGTATAAAGCCGGAATTGATAGCATGGTTTACCCGGCTGTAGACTCTAGTGCCTATCTTACCATAAGCCTAATGATCATGTTTGCCTCTATAATAGCCTCCATCATTCCAGCAAGAAAAGCATTAAAATATAATCCGGCAGAAGCCGTAAGAGCTGTATAATACAAATAGTATGAGCGTAATTAAAACAGAGAATTTAGTAAAAACCTATACTCAAGGGGAGTATGAAATTAAAGCTGTTGATAAGGTTTCACTAGAAATAGAAAAAGGGGAGTTTACGGTAGTTTGTGGCCCTTCTGGTTCTGGTAAAACCACCCTTTTGAATATTATTGGTGGATTGGACGACCCAACAAGTGGAAGTGTGGTGATTAACGATAAGGAGATTACAAGTTTATCGGGAAACCAATTAATTGATTTTAGATTGAGAAATATTGGTTTCGTTTTTCAAGCTTATAATTTAATTCCTGTTCTTACTGCCAAAGAAAATGTTGGTTTTGTGATGCTCCTTCAAGGGAAATCAGAAGCTGAAAGAAATGAAAGAACCGAAGAGCTTCTTAAAGCAGTGGGTTTGGAAAAGGAGATGAAAAAGAAACCCACGCAAATGTCTGGTGGGCAACAACAAAGAGTAGCAGTAGCAAGAGCCCTGGCTTCAAAACCCCAGTTTATTTTAGCCGATGAACCAACCGCAAATTTAGATTCTGCATCCACCGAAAACCTTTTGGATATAATGGCAAAAATGAATGAAGAAGAAGGAATCACCTTTATTTTCTCCACCCATGATCAAAGAGTAATAGACCGAGCCAAAAGGGTAATTACTTTTCAGGATGGAAAGATTTTTTCAGATGTAAGCGCTTAAAAATGAGATCGAAAATTGCTTTGTTTATTTTCTTTTTTATTACGGCTTGGCAAGGGATTGCTCAAGAGCATGAAGCTGAAGGTAAACCCTCGTATTGGAAGGAACACACAGACTTTGGCGGCTATGTGAAATATATGAACAGCAATAGTTTCACAACAATCGATTCAATTTATACAGACAATTTATTTCACAATCGTTTAAATTTCCAATACAATCCAAGCGCTAATTGGACTGTTCGTTTGGAAATGAGAAATCGTTTGTTTTATGGAGAATCTGTGAAAAATAGTCCAGGATTTTCGGATAATATAGATTCAGATAATGGAATTGTGGATATGTCTTTTAATCTTGTAGATGCCGGATCCATGATTTTTAATTCTACCTTGGATAGGGCCTTTGTGGAATTCAATAAAAACAAATGGAATATAAGCTTGGGCAGACAACGAATAAACTGGGGAATAAACCTCGCCTGGAACCCCAATGATTTATACAATGCTTATAATTTTACAGATTTCGATTATGCCGAAAGACCAGGTACCGATGGGATACGAATTCAATATTACCTCAAGTCCATGTCTAAAATTGAACTGGCTTACAAACCTGGGGATGATTTAGATCATTCTATTATTTCCGCCCTTTATAGGTTTAATGTAAAAAGCTATGACATTCAATTTTTGGCCTCCAATTTTAACGAAGACTTGGCCATTGGTATGGGTTGGGCAGGAAATTTAGGCAAGGCTGGCTTTAAAGGGGAAGCGACTTATTTCCATCCCAAAGCGGCTTTCGCAGATACCTCTGGCATTCTGGCTACTTCCTTATCTGTCGATTATACTTTTGGGAGCGGACTATATTTAAATATCGCTGGATTGTATAATGGAGCTGCTAAAAAAGTCAGCGATTTGTCGCAGTTTGGAGCAAACACAACGGTTCTTTCGGCAAAGAATTTAATGCCTAGTCAGTTTACTTTTTTCACCCAAGTTTCGGGGGCCTTTTCTCCAATTTTTGGAGGAGGTTTAAGTTTAATGTATATCCCAGATGTAAATGGAGTATTTTTAAACCCAACCCTCAACTATTCAATAGCGCAGAACTGGGATTTAGATGCAGTAGGACAGATTTTATTTGCTGAATCCAAAGATAAATTTTCGAATGTTAGCAATGCTGTATTTCTCAGGATTCGTTGGAGTTTTTAGTCCCAAGGTTTAATAAGCGAGTTTTGTTAAAAAAGGAAAAAAGGAGGTTTTAAAGGATCGCGTAATGTTAAGCTTAAATTTTATTCCTTCTCAAAATATTGATATTCCACATGAGATTGGATTGAATCGTTGATAAAAATGTTTTTACCAATTATTTTTCCGTTTTCATCAAAGCTATATTTCCCAATTTTATGATAACCATAATCGTTTTTTCGTTCAACTAATTTATGTCGATCATAATTGAATTTCAAATCAAAGGTATAAGGGAAATCTGTGTAAACAAGAATTTCAACAATGCGATCTCTGAAAATATTGCTTCTTTCTAGGTAATTAAGCGTGTCCTGGTGTTCGTCAGTAGAAATAACAAGCTGCTTATTATTTTGGATGGAATGATGGCTATGCATTTTGTCCCATGCAAACCGATGAAGAATTACATTCAATTCAGTCGAATCTGAATTCCAGCTTATGGTGTCGAATCGGAAATATTTTTTCGTTGGGTAATTCTTAAACCATTTACATATCAAAGAATTTGAATTGACCTCGCCATACATGCTAAGGTGGTTAGTTTTGTCATGACCAAAGAATTCAATTTTAACAGGAAGTTCATTTAAGTAATAGATTATTGTTTTTTCCTTGTAAGTCAAAGAATCGATTGGGACTTGGATTTTATTCTCCAATATTTTTTTTAACCGCATTTCCCTCAGACCCCAAAGAAAATATTCTGAATCGTAATCACTTGGTAAAATTGTGTCGCCTAATTCTAAATTTTTTTCAAAACTAAAAAGGCTATAAGTTTTTGTATCTCCTGAATCAAACGGATTTACAACAAACCCGTCTGCCATTGTTAGTCGATCCTGCGGGGTATATTGAACTACATCGTAAATGGTTTCCTCAACTATTAGGCTGTCCCCTTTTTTGTAAGTTTCTTCTGCAAGGCAACGGGACCCTTGATTATAATGCACAACGTAATACAATTTGGATTCACCTTCATATTTTCTTTCTATCCTATAAGGCTCATTTTTATTGTTGGAGTAAACGGCTTCAAGAGTAAGTTTTTGGGAAAAGGCGCTAATAGATAAAATTGAAAATAATACTGGGAGTAATTTCTTCATTTTTGATAAATATTAATAAGGAGTTTAAAACGAGTTTGGCTACAAAAATTGTTTTTCCTTAATGATCTGAAAAAATTCCTCTGCTTTTGTCATTTTTAAATCAAGTGTAGTTTTGGTTTGAGAGGTTGAGTTGAAAGTTATTGTTACAATTTTTTGATCCACGCAAATTTTGGTAATTTCTACCAGTTTGATTTTATGGATTAAGTCGGAATATTTTCCAAACCCTGCAAAAAGAATGGCGCTTCTTATCCATAATTCATTATCACTTACAATAATTTCGAGTGCTTTATTTGCTCCGCCATTTCGGCTGATAAAGGATTTTCTTGAATTTCCAGAAACGCCCTTTTCTCTAAATAAAATGGAAATGGTGGAAATGGGAGGAAATATTTCCAATGCCCTTTTTCCCCTTCTGAACGTAATGATTAAAATGCTAATCATCATAATTGTCCAGATTAAAAAGAAAATATTTTGAGGTTCCATTTTCCTGAATATTTCTATAATTTACTCCTGTTGCAACCAATTCCATTTGTTATCCTTCCAAAAAATAAAACCACCTCCACAAGATTCTAAAGCATGGGCGTAAATTGAGTTATAGGGGAGAATAACCTTTTCGTTAATTGGAACTTCATCAAAATCCCGATAATCATCTTCGTAGTTGGACCATAATGTGTCTCCAACTTCTGTTGATTTAAAAACACCAACCCAGCTATAATCATCACCACCTATGGAATCCAAACCAATTCCTAGAAACTTCAGGAGGGTATCATTTCCATAATCAATAATGCCAATTTTTGTTCCCTTTGATTTTTTCATTAAAATGGCAATATCCATTGTTCCATCGCCAAAAAAGTCCCCAGAAATATGGTAGTCTGGGTTTGTATTGTCGATTTGGTAATCTTTAAATTCTGGGAATTGCGACATTAAGGTTTGCAATCTAATTAATGTTGAATCATAAATGGAATCTTGGAAATGGAGGCTACTGTCCATTGCAATATTCCCTTGAGCTTCAATTTTTGCACTATCAATTGTTCCATTGCCAGCATTTTTTTCTAAATCATCAATTGCTTCAGGATTTTCAGTGTTGGTGCAACTGATAATAATGCTGATGCCTAGAAACGTAAATATTAGTTTTTTCATTTTGACTTATCTAATTATTCTGCCTTAAGTGGTTTTAAGATTTTCTTTTTTCATAAAATTTTTCGGACTAATATTCATTTCATTTTTAAAAAACCGAATAAATGCGCTGGCTTCCGAGAATCCAAGGAAATAGCTGATTTCATCCATTGTACGCTTTTCGGAAAGTAGAAATTTCTTTGCTAATTTCAGTAATACATCTTTTTCCAATCTCTTAAAACTTGTTTTTTTGGCCTTTAATTTCCTTTGCAATGTTCTGGAAGAAAGGCTCAATTCCTTGCTTATTCCTTCTAAAGTTGATTTTTGTGGTAGGTTTTCTAATAAGAGACTTTTAATTTGAAGGATTAAGGGATCCCCAGTTTTAAGTTTTTCGATTTCTTCGTTTCCAATTTTTTTGAGGTGGGAAAGCAATCCTGAATCATGTTCAGGTAGGGTTTGGTTTAAAATAGGATTATGGAATAGTATCGCCGTTGTTGCCTGGTTAAACTTTATTCTACAATCAAAAACTCTATAATATTCGGCTCTTTTCTTTTGGTTTGGTAGATTTAGATGAACCTCCGCTGGATTGTACTTTTTACCAGGAGGCGAATAAAGCGATTTGAAAGTACGCACCAAACTAAGATCAATTATTTGTTGCATGGAGTAATTGTCAATTAAGGCCCAGTTCGGGTTTACTTGAAAAGAAATCTTGGTGTAATGATCCGTTTTTTCCATGCCGCAAGAAAGTGCATCGCTAATAAGTTTGCTATAATCAACAGCGTTGGTGAAGGCATCTTCAATACTTGGACTATGTTTCATTATTTCGTCCACCTGGCTCGTTCCTTTTAACAATATTTTCTCACCAAGATGAAGTCCTAAAAAAAGATCAGAAATCGATTCTCCGGCTTGTCTTAGAATTTTCGCCATGGTTTCGTACGAGACCACTTCGTTTGCTCCAAACTCCTTATTTGGGTTTATACCGAGCCTTTTTACTAGATCATCCTTGTTTGCTCCGTTTTCAATGGCAAATTCTAATATATCAGTTATCAATAATTTGGAAAAATACATTTCTAAATATGGCGCATTTTGTCAATTTATCCAAATCCTGTGGATCTAAATTTGATTTTTATTTAAAGCACTTTAAATATGAATTTCAAAAAGTCCTTCCTTGCCTTGGTCATTTCTTTTCTTCTGAGTAATATCCTTACAACGGTTTGGTATATGCTAAGCGATGATGCCAATTTTGTTTCATTTAGGAGGGAAGAAATTAACTACTTCGGACTCCTTACCAATCACTTTGTTTACGCATTGATCTTCGTTTATCTATTTTCTTTCCATTATGAAAAAAACCGAAAAAAAATCAGAGCATTTTACTTTGGACTTTTAATGGCCGCGCTAATGTTTATTCCTTCGGGCTTGGTTGTTCGTAGTATTTGGACAGTTGAATTCAATTCCATTTTTGTTCTCAATTCCATTGCTCATTTAATAATCGGAGGAATTATCGGCTTTGCTTTATCCATTATTTATGATTTTAAAAACAAGTAAAATGATTGAAATTAAAAATCAGGAAATTAGGAATTATGTTTTGGGTTTAACGGACTTTCAAAAGGAATTGGTCATGGCCTTCCGTGAAATTGTTCTATCCACCGATGAAAGAATTGAGGAAGGAATAAAATGGGGAAGTATTGCATTCTTCCATAAGAAAAACATCTGCGGATTTAGGATTGGAAAAAATCACATAAGCTTACTTTTTATGGAAGGTGCCAGCCTTAATGATACCTATGGAATTTTGATTGGCGAAGGGTCTAAAGCGCGATCCACAAAGGTTGGAAATCCGGAAGAAATTCATATCCCAGGAATTAAGGATTTAGTTGAACAAGCATTGAGGATGGGAATGTAAAAATTGATCAAAACATATATCCAGGGATAGCGAAAGGATGAGATGGGACGCCAATTTCAAAATTGTTTTTGTGAAACCGAAAAAAAGGCATCCGAGTTAAGGATGCCTTCAAATAAAAAACCATTCTTTAGTTAAAAAGAGGATTAACCATCATGTGAATGACTGTGGCTATTATGGCTATGCGAATGTGAATTGGCCTCAATTTTAACCGTATAATCAAAGGGGTACATTTTTAATTTATGATGATCTGCTTGGGCATAATGTTCGAACAAGGTTTTTGGGCCATTATTGTTGATCATTAGTGCAAAAACACCATAATCACCACCGTCGTTAGTGGAAGGATTGTTTGGGATTCTTGTAATGGTATGCACATGATTGTAATCTGGACCACCACCGCCAAGTGCATCTTCTGCATTAAATTCTACCCATAAATATGGATTGTATATTCTGTAATAAAATGGAGAAGTAGAATTTGGGCTAGCAACATCATCTATCCAAACAAAATAAGTGTCATCAATATTATCCATTATGTCCAGCCACCATTCATCGGCAAATGTATTGGTCATGGTGTAAACATATTCCTTCATAACTAAAATTAGATTTGCTTGGGTTGTTGTGGACATATCCGAATATTTTAAACCCGTTGCAAAGCCAGAGTAATCAAAGTTTCCTCTATAAGGATCTACCGCACCGTTGTTACTGGATGGTCCTGCCTCTACAGTTGAGCTTCCGCTAGACACTGCTGCAGTATTTTCGGTTGTATTTAATCCATTGTACAAATCCAAGGCGAGTTCTCTTTCTTGCTCAAAAACGTCATAATTTGACCCATCAAAAGATCCTACAGCGGGTTCCCCACCAAAGAATGCGGGAACAATTGAAACCTTATCTCCATGAACTAAAAAATTTATGGCTAAATGATGCCCATCTAGTTGAAATCCCCAGGAGCCGCTTGATTCTGGATCTCCAAACATATCAATTGAATAATAATCAGGATTCCAAGCATTGGCGTTCAGTGTATTTAAATAACCTTCGGCCAATTCTGAAATATCACTTACTTTTTGATAACCATCTGTACTTAAAAACAGTTGAACCAAGCTTTTAAAATTGGTTAATTGATTGCTGCTAAGATCTCCATAGATTATTCCATCTCTACTTGTTCCATTTCCATTTGGTGTATTGTGCCATAAATAGAATCGCTCATTCTCAAGACAAGTTGAGGCTTGGCTTAATAAAGTTGAAGATAAGGAGGAACGAAAAGAAATCATGGCTTGTCGCATTGCTTCAATTTCGGTGTTGGAAGATTGTTCTTCTGTCCCTGTTGTGGTGCAAGTTCCTGTTGTTGCAGTTGTCGTGTTGGTTGATGTGTTGTCATCCTCTTTATCGCAAGATGAAAAAGAAAGTACCAAGCCCATCAGGATTGAAAATTTGATTGTTTTGGTTGTCATATTTTGCTAATGATTGTTTGATTGTTGCTTAGATGCTTTCTGGAATAAAACCTTGCTATTTTTCCGAGTGAAACGTTTAATGATCCATTTCAATTTATTGTTAAATCAATGGAATCAGCTTTTTTACCAATTTTCAACTCCCGATGAATTTTTCTGTTGAATGTGTTTTGGAAAGGAGGAATCAGCTCAAGAAAAGGATTCAAAATTATTTCGAAACTAGGAACACCCTTTTGACGTTTCCCAATTAATTGATTAGGGGCTAAAATGCAATTTCATTAAAAACATCCAATTGCCTTTTCCCTGATTTTTAGAGATTGAAAAATTGAATATGAACAAACTGATGATGAAATTTAACTACGCCATCACAGTTTTCGGGGGTTTTCCCAATTTTTTCAGCATGTTTTTATGATTTCGTACCGCACCAAGAAAAGTGTCTTCACAATAGTAGGGAACGTTAAAATCCTTTGCAGTTTGCCTAACAATTTTTGAAATATTTCTGTAGTGAACATGACAAATATTCGGAAACAGGTGATGCTCAATTTGGTAATTAAGTCCGCCGACAAACCAGCTAAAAATTCGACTTTTCGGAGCGAAATTGGACGTTGTTTCCATTTGATGGATGGCCCAATTGTTTTCAATCCTTAGATCCGTTGTAGGTTTTGGGAAATCTACTTCAGGAACTACATGAGCCAGAATAAAAATCACAGCAAGGGTAAATCCGGCAATAACATGTTTTAAAATCAGCAATAAAAACACAGCCCACCAAGGAACATCGAGAAATATTAAGGGCAAAACAACCATGTAGATATAATAAACTACTTTGGAAATAACCAGTTCTACAATAAGATGATTGAAATTTTGACCTTTCGTTAAACCCATCTTGCGATAACGGTAGATTTGTTTTACATCCTTAGTGGTGATCCATAATACGGTCATCAAACTATAGATAAACCAAGCATAAATGTATTGAAATTTGTGAATAGGTCTGTAGGTATCATTGGGTGTAAACCTTAGAGCATTAACCGGTGGAGAAACATCTTCATCTACTTCGTGAATATTGGTATAGGTATGATGTAAAACATTGTGTTGAATTTTCCAAGTAGGGGCATAGGCACCTACTAAATTTACAACTCTACCCAATATATAATTTACCGAAGCATTTTTAGAATAGGAGCCATGGTTGGCATCATGTATTACGCACATTCCGATCCCAGCTAAACCAAAACCCATAACTATCCAAGATGCAGTTAAATACCAAGGGTTTGTAATAACACCCGTCATAGCCAATAAATAGGGAACGAAGTATAAGGACAACATAAAAGCAGTTTTTACTTTCATATTCAAATTGGCGTGCCTTGAAATGTTCTTTTCTTTAAAATAAACACGGACCCTTTTTTTCAAGGTAGATTCAAAATCTTTTCCGATTGAGGTTGAATATTTAATGTTCTTAAATGGACCACTTGGTTTACTCATTCTATTAATTCTTTGACGTTGCAAACTTATTGAATCGAGAGATGTAATTTTCAAATGCCATTTTTGGATTGCAATTACCTTTAATCTGTTGAGACACTGCGAAATAAGATTGATGTGCTAGGCTTTAGCCTAAAAAGTAAATCGATTAAGGACGACCCATTTCAGCAGATTTTAGCATTTCTTTCCTTTTTTGTGATTCGGTAAAAAATGGATTCCAAACTTAGTTTACAGGAAAATAGAATATTTTGTTCTTCATTTCCGTTAGGCCGCTTTTCTTTTTAGGATACCCTTATTCTTTTAGGGCCTTTTTTTTGAAATCATTTTTTATACTAAATCAATTCGTCAGCCAAAAAACAAGGGTGCGGACTGATTTTTAATCCCAATAATTTATTGAGGATTGGAGTTTTTAGAATCAACAAATTCTAAGATGGATTGCCGTTGGCGATTCAAAGTGAGTTTGGTAACATCAGGACGAGAGTAATGACCTGATGGATCAAAATTTTGCCTTTCTTCCAAAACGCGGTTATGATCAATGGTGTGGATTATTAGCTTTTCTTGTCCAACAATAGGTTCGATTTCCCATTCTCCATCTGGACCCGCAATACACGACCCTCCATTTGCCGCGACTGAATTCATATTATTATGAATAAGATCGTAATGCGGAATATTCTTAGGAATATCTGTGTTACGCATTATACTGGAAGCAGAAACAACAAATGATCTTGATTCTCGTGCAATGAATCGGGTAATATCAGCGGTGTTAAAATCAGAACCTGGCCATACAGCAATATGTAAGTTTTCACCTAAGGCGTAAAGAGCAGCGCGGGGTAAAGGCATCCAGTTTTCCCAACAATTTAATCCACCTGCCGAAAACTCTTTTATTTTATGAACCTGAAGCCCATTTCCGTCCCCAGGAGCCCATGTTAGTCTCTCCTCATAGGTAGGTTGCAATTTCCTGTGAACTGATTGTATTACACCCTTATTATCGATGAATACCAAGGAACAATAAAGACTATGACCGCCTCTATTCTTGGCTTTTTCAATTACACCGAGATAAATAGCCATTTTGAAAT
>CAKZNE010000341.1 GCA_937129395.1 uncultured Cryomorphaceae bacterium
TCCAGATTCAGATCTAAATCTGATTAATACTCTGTTGTTACCATAAGTATAGGTACTAATATCGTAGCCATGCAATTGCCATCCATTGGTGGCCCAAATTAGGGAATCAATCCTGTTCCAGGATCCAGCACCATCATAAGCTTCAACTATAGTAACGTTTGGTGGAGTATAACCAACACCACACATCCAATAGTAAAACTCTAAATAAGGCGCCGTTAAGGCAGATACATCAACAGTATCCATTTCCAATATGGCGCTTACATCTGCACCAGACTGATCATGCCAAGTGTAACCACTTGAGTTTCCTGTATTATCGGAGGCAGCAGGACAGTTAACACTGTTGTTGTTACCAGAGAACAACCAAGCCGATCCAGAAGTAACACTGGTTGACCAACCAGTAGGTACCGTTGTTGCCGTAAAGTCCTCGGACATTGGCGCAACGATCTGTGCATTCGAAATCCCAAAAAATAGGACTCCCATTAACAGTAAAATTCTTTTCATAAAACTCTTTTTAAAATACTGGATTAAACAAAATAATCTACATTCTCATAAACAACTTTTGCTGAATATGCTTAAAATAGGGTGTTAGGGCTTCAGTTCTCCAAAAGAACTAGAAGAATTGCAATAATAAGAAAATGAGGTCAAAAACCAAAGTCGAACACCTGCTGAAATGTTTAAAATGCTTGATTCCAAAAGGCTATAAGTCAATGGCCTAATCGTAAAACCCATATCAAAAAGTTATAAGTTGAGAGTTAAAAAAAATGAAAGATATCCCTGATTCGCAGACGGATATTGACATTGTAAAAATACTTACTCATTCAATTCATTCCTTTAAAACAGAAAAAGAAAATTACCTAATTCGATTTAGGAATCTTCTTCCAAAATAGCACCCAAATTATTATACGTCATATATCTTAAGCTGAAGGTGAATTAGAATAAGCTATCAAAAAAGGAATTGAAAAAGGCGTTAAATATTTTACGGCTTTAGGAATCCTAGATTTTGGTTTGGTTCCATTAAATCAAATTCTTTCTTCTTAGCAACCTAAGAGTATTGAAATTTTTGTTTTTTGAATTTCCTTTGCCAAAGAAAGAAATTATTCTAACAATTTTTTTAGGTTCGTCTAAATTTATATTTTTGCACCACAAACAAAACCGCCAAACATGGCTCTATTCAGTTTTACGGAGGAGAATTATATCAAATGCATTTATCATTTGGGAAAAAGCAGCCCCATGGTAAGCACCAATGCTATTGCCCAAAATCTCAACACCAAAGCGGCATCTGTTACAGATATGCTTCGGAAACTATCGGATAAGGAAATTCTTATTTATCAAAAATACAAGGGAGTAAAACTGAAGGCCCTAGGAGAATCCATTGCGATAAAAACCATAAGAAAACAAAGATTATGGGAGTGTTTTCTCGTTGAAAAGTTAGAATTCGGTTGGGATGAAGTTCTCGAAGTTGCCGAACAACTAGAGCATATACAATCTCCAAAGCTTACAGATTCCTTGGATGCTTTCTTGGGTTTTCCTAGTTACGACCCGCATGGTGATCCTATCCCCAATAAACAAGGTGTATTTCCTAGTTCCTTAGGAAAAACGCTAGACGCCTATAAACCAGGACTTAAACTAAAAATAACTGCGGTAAAAGATAGTTCTCCTGAGTTTTTAAGGTATTTGGAGAAATTAAAAATAGATCTGAAAACCAAAATTGAAATTATAGAAATCGAGGATTTTGATCAATCCATGGTGGTGAAAATTGACGGGGTTGTTAGAAGTCTCAGTCAAGTTACTTGTCAAAACATTTACGCTCAATGAGAAATAGACTTATCCTTTTTGCAGGAATACTAATTGGCCTAGTCTCTTGCCAGCCTTCGCAAAATTCAGTTAAATCATCAACCATAGTTTGTACTACTGGAATGATTGGGGACATGGTAAAAAACTTGGTGGGTGATAGTTTACATGTGCTTACCTTAATGGGTCCTGGCGTGGATCCACATCTATATAAAGCCACTCAAGGGGATATTTCTGCCTTAAGCGAGGCTTCGGTAATTGTTTATAATGGCCTTCACTTGGAAGGAAAAATGACAGGAATCTTCGAAAAACTTTCCAAAAGCAAAACCATTATTGCCGTTAGCGATGGTTTATCTAAAACTGACCTTATTAATTCTAGTGATTTTGAGGGGGCTCAAGACCCTCATATTTGGTTTGATGTAAGTTTATGGTCCAAGGCAATGCTTTCGGTTTCTGAAAAATTACAAAAGGCTTTTCCAAATCTCAAAACATATATTCAGGAGCAAGAAAGTAGATTTAAAATGCAACTGGATAGCCTGCATCAATATTGTAAGATGCAAACAGCTTTAATCCCCGAAAACCAGCGAATAATGATTACTGCTCACGATGCTTTTAAATATTTTGGCGGAGCCTATAATTTAGAAGTCCGCGGCTTACAAGGCATATCCACAACAGCAGAATTTGGCTTAAAGGACATTAGCAATTTGGTGCAATTCGTTACAGACAAAAAGATCAAAGCCATTTTTGTGGAAACATCTGTTCCCCAAAAATCGATTGAAGCGGTTATTGAAGGTTGCGACAAAAGAGGTCATCAAGTGGCTTTAGGAGGAGAGTTATTTTCTGATGCTTTGGGTTCTTCCAATACAGCTGAGGGGAATTATATTGGTATGGTGCAACACAATGTAAATACAATTGTAAAAGCCTTGAAATGAATTTAAAACCTTCCCAAATACCGGCAATTGAGGTCCATAATTTAACAGCTAGTTATAATAAAAAGCCCGTATTATGGGATATTGATTTTAAGCTTCCAGCTGGAAAACTAATAGGAATTGTTGGTCCAAATGGATCTGGAAAAACCACGCTTTTAAAAAACATAATGGGTCTTATGGAGGCGGATAGCGGCTATGTGAATCTATTCGGCGAAAAACTAGATAAGGTAAGGGATCGAGTTTCTTATGTTCCACAAAGGGAAAGTGTAGATTGGGATTTTCCTGCCAGCGTTATGGACATTGTAAAAATGGGTCGTTACCGAAAAAGCAATCTATTTAAAAGACTTAGTAAAAAAGACAAGGAAATTAGTATCCAAGCTCTGGAAAAAGTAAAAATGCTGGAGTTTGCAGATCGTCAAATCAGCCAACTTTCTGGTGGACAGCAACAACGTGTATTTATTGCTCGCTCCCTAGCCCAACAAGCGGATTTATATGTGATGGACGAACCCTTTGTAGGTGTTGATGCCGCTACCGAAGACAGTATTTTAAGCTTGCTTTCGGAAATGAAAAAGGAAGGTAAAACGGTGGTCATTGTCCATCACGATTTGCAAACGGCTTACGAGTATTTCGATCATATTGTATTGCTGAACACTCGATTGGTTGCAGCAGGTGAAAAGGATAAAGTTTTTACCTCTGATTTACTGCAGGAAGCCTATGGTGGAAGGTTAACCGTTCTTTCAAAGATTGGGGATTTAATGGCCAAAAGTGATTTCCCGGCAAGGGAAAAAGAGTTTAAAGAAAAGGAGGGCTTGGGAGATGGATAAGCTTTTGGAGTTTTTAAGTTTTGCAGATCCAAATGTGCGAACTGTAAGTTTTGGGACCATGTTTTTAGGAATGAGCGCTTCCATAGTAGGAACCTTTGCTTTTTTAAGAAAACGATCCTTAATTGGAGATGCTGTTGCCCATGCCATTTTACCGGGAATAGCTATTGCTTTTATGTTGTTTCAAACCAAAAATCCTTTTGTTTTAATGGGTGGTGCTTTGGTTTCGGGTTGGTTAGCCATATTATTGATTGAATATCTCACCAAAAGCACCAAGTTAAAACCAGACACAACTATTGGTTTGGTCTTGAGTGTTTTTTTTGGAATAGGAATTTTACTCCTCAC
>CAKZNE010000342.1 GCA_937129395.1 uncultured Cryomorphaceae bacterium
CATACTTTTAGAAACAATAAACAGGCTTGGTACCAAAGATCCAGGCATTTATCAAACCGGCCCAGCGGCTAGGAAGGATGAGAATACGATAAATCGACATTTGGATTTATTGGAAGGATCCCCAAAAGAAATCTATAAAATCATTAGTCAAAGTATAAAAGAGACACATGAAAGAAAATTATAAAATCCTCCTAAATAAGGTCAAAGCTTTTGTTTTTGATGTTGATGGAGTTTTAACAAATGGCAGCATAAATATTAGTATGCAAGGCGAGCCAATAAGAAACATGAATAGCAAAGATGGCTACGCTTTGCAGTTGGCTATAAAAAAAGGCTATAAGGTTGGTATTATCACTGGAGGAAAAGCTGAAGGCATAAAAGAGGCTCTGGCCACTGTTGGTGTAACTGACATTTACATTAGTTCCCATTTTAAACTGGACTCTTGGAATGATTTTTTGGCAATATATGAGGAGGATTTCAGTTCTGAGAATGTACTTTATATGGGCGATGACATTCCTGATTATTTGGTGATGGAAAAAGCAGGAGTGGCTGTTTGTCCGGCAAATGCAGCTACAGAAATTAAAAATATTTCCCATTATGTTTCTCCCATAACCGGAGGAAATGGATGTGTAAGAGATGTGATTGAACAAACTCTTAAGGTACAGGAGAACTGGATGTTGGAAGAAGACTTTAGATGGTAATATGGCATTTTTAAAACTAATACGTTGGCCCAATTTGTTGATGATTGCCTTTGTGCAATACCTCATCCGATTTTCATTAATTGAATATTTGAATGTCCCCCACGTTTTGGACCACCTCAATTATTTTTTTGGGGTTGTATGCAGTGTTAGTTTAGCTGCAGCTGGATATATTATCAATGATCTTCATGATTTAGAAACGGATAAAATCAACAAACCTCAAAGAAGGGTAATTGGAACCAAAATCAGTGAGACTAGTGCAAAACAACTTTATCTCGGGCTAAATATTCTAGCCTTAACTACCGGTTATCTAATTTCCAAAGCCTCCGGAATGCCTAGTCTTTGGATGCTTCCCTTAGTGGCTATTGGAATATTGTATTTCTATGCGATCAGCCTAAAAAAAATACCTTTTGTTGGAAATTTTGTGGTTTCACTTCTTACCGCACTCCCAGTAATTTTAGTGGCATTTTTCGATTTACTTCCTGGGCTAAATCCCGAAAATCAAGATTTTGTAAAGGAGGTAATGCGAATAATTTCAGCCTATGCCCTATTTGCTTTTTGGACCAACCTCATCCGTGAAATGGTTAAAGATGCGGAGGATATTAAAGGAGATAAAAAACAAGGCTACTCTACCCTCGCTGTAATTTTGGGCAAGGAACAAATTCGATTTGTAATCCTATTTTTCACTATTGTTTTAATTTCCTTTACCGGATTTTACAATTACTATCTGTTTTCCTCTGACAAGCTCTCATCATGGTATATCTTATTGGCTATCAATGCCCCAATATTATATTTTATGTATTCCATAATGGCGGCCAAAACTTCAAAGGATTTCAAGGGAAGCAGCAGCATTATTAAAATAATAATGTTGACAGGTATTTGTTCCATGTTGGTATTCACCCTTTCTTCTATTATTAATTCCTGATGAAAATTATTCCTACAGGCAAAAAACTAATCCTAGGTTCAAAATCACCAAGAAGGCAACAATTGCTAAAAGAACTCGGACTTCAGTTTGAAGTTAGAACCAAGGAGGTAAAGGAAAATTACCCCCAGCATCTCAAGGGTTTTGAAATTGCAGAATTTTTAGCGGAGAAAAAATCCAATGCCTTTCTTTCCAGTTTAGATGAAAATGAAATTGTACTCACATCGGATACGGTTGTCTGGTGCAATGGAGAATCGCTTGAAAAAGCAAGGAACGAAGAAGAAGCCTTGCAGATGTTAATGAAAATTTCGGGTAAAACCCATGAGGTGATAACAGGAGTTTGCCTTCAATCTTTAGATAAGAAAATCGTTTTTCACGATACGGTCAAAGTTCATTTTATGGAAATGAGCAGGAAAACCATGGAATATTATGTCCAAAACTACCAGCCATTCGACAAAGCTGGAGCCTATGGAATTCAAGAATGGTTGGGCATGGTGGCTATAAAAGGCATTGAAGGTTCCTTTTTTACTGTAATGGGATTGCCTACCCATAGAATTTTGGAAAAAATACCCTTATTTTAGACCACCCAGAAAAAGGAGCTAAAATATTTATATGCCTAAATCCAAACTCGGCCTTGCGCTAATTCCCGTTGTATTTTTAATTGCGGCACTTTTTATCAATGTGTTTTTTGTTTTTGGTAATGGTGCCTTAGATGGTTCCAATCAATTTATACTCATTTTGGCTGGTGCTTTTACTGCCTTAATTGGATTGAGTCAGGGAACCACTTGGAAAGAAGTAATTCATGGAATTGAAAAAAGCATAAGTAGCACCACAGGTGCCTTATTGATATTATTAATGATTGGTGCCTTAGCGGGTTCTTGGATGTTAAGTGGTGTAGTTCCAGCCATGATTTATTACGGTTTACAGTTTTTAAGTCCAGCAATTTTCCTTCCTTCAACCGCTATTATTTGTGCTTTTATTAGTCTGGCTACTGGTAGTAGTTGGACCACCACGGCCACGGTTGGAATAGCCTTGGTTGGAATAGGTACTGCTCTTGGTATTTCTGAAGCTATGGTGGCAGGAGCTGTAATTTCAGGAGCCTATTTTGGTGACAAAATCTCCCCTTTAAGTGATACTACAAATTTGGCCCCTGCTATGGCTGGGACAGATCTATTTACACATATTAAGTATATGTTGTACACCACTATCCCTTCCTTTTTACTTGCCTTAATCATTTTTACGCTCATGAGTTTGGGTTTAAAAAGTGAGGGAAATATTGAAGGTATTCAAGTAATCTTAACAGAACTAGATACCATTTTCAATATCACACCCTGGTTGTTTTTAGTTCCTGCTTTGGTCATTTTCCTAATCATAAAAAAAGTTCCTGCACTTCCGGCTTTATTAATTGGAACCTTAGCTGGCGCTTTATTCGCGGGAATCTTTCAATCAGAACAAATTCAAAAATTAAGTGGTTCAGAGAATCCAGGCTTTATTGAATATTATAGGGTTTTACTTAATTCCTTTACGGTGGATGTACAGTTTCAAGCTGAAAATGAAACCCTAAAAGAGTTGTTGAGTTCAGGAGGGATGTCCGGAATGCTAAACACGGTTTGGCTAATTATTTCTGCCATGGTATTTGGAGGAGCAATGGAAGCTTGTGGATTTTTAGCGGCCATTAGCAAGGCCTTATTATCACTTGCCAAAGGTACGGCCTCCCTTTTTGCAACTACAATAGGTACCTGTCTCTTTGTAAATGTTACCGCTTCTGATCAATATTTATCCATCGTTATACCAGGTAAAATGTTCAAAGACGCCTACAGAGAAAGAGGTTTAGCTCCAGAAAATTTAAGTAGAACTTTAGAAGACAGCGGAACAGTTACTTCCGTATTAATTCCTTGGAATACCTGTGGAGCCTATCAAATGGGAGCCTTACATTTGGACACTTTCGCTTTTATCCCCTATTGTTTCTTTAATATTTTCAGTCCGATTACCACGCTAATATTCGCGATTTTCAATATTAAAATCAGACAATTGAAAGATAAGATTGTTGCCTAATAATGAAACAAATTACCGATACCGTTTTAATGATTTCCCCTACTCAGTTTGGTTTTAACGATCAAACTGCGGAATCCAATAGTTTTCAAAATAAATCATTGGCTATTAGTCCAGAAGAAATTCAAAACTTGGCCTCGAGGGAGTTTCATTCTTTTGTCAATACCATGAAATCAAATGGAATTGAAGTTATTGAATTTCAAGATCAACAAGCCTCCTTATCACCTGATTCCATTTTTCCAAATAATTGGTTTAGCACGCATTCCAATGGTAAAATAATTAGTTACCCAATGTTGACCGAGAATCGTCGCTCGGAAAGACGAAAAGATATTTTAGACCATCTTATTGAGGATTACAATTACGAACATATTGCATTGGAATACCTTGAAAAAAATGTCCCTCCTCAAATTTTAGAGGGAACTGGAAGTATGGTTTTGGATAGGGTCAACAAAATTATTTATGCAGTCAATTCGCGTAGGACTGATATATTTGCCTTAGAAGAATTTGCCAAATTATTGGGCTATACCATTTGTTCGTTCAATGCTTATGGTTCGGATGGCCAGGCGATTTATCATACTAATGTTCTTATGTGTATGGGCGAAGATTTTGTTGTTATAGGTATGGATAATATCGACCCCAATGACAAAAACCTTGTATTGGAATCTTTTCAGAAAACCAACAAAGCTCTTATTCCATTAAAAGACTTTCAGGTAAACCTTTGTTTTGCTGGCAACATGTTACAGTTGAGAAATAAGGATAAGGAAAGGATATTGTTGATGTCGCAGTCTGCCTATTCAAGCTTGGATCCGCTACAAATCAGTGAATTAATGAAATACAATGAAAAACTTTTGCCAATTAGCATTCCCACCATTGAGCTTTTTGGTGGAGGAAGTGTAAGATGTATGATGGCGGAAATATTTTCCAAATAAAAAGAGGTTGAAAGCGCGAACCTTCAACCTCTAACTATATAGTTTTAAAGGGGAAAACTATAATATTATTGACGAATCCATTTTTTGGTAGATAGTACAGTTCCCTTATAAATTAGTTGCATTAGATAGGTGCCTTTCGGTAAATCCTCCACATTAGCTCTAATCATTTTATCGTGATAGTCCACAAAATAGTTAACATTCTCAATCTGCCCATTTAGGCTTACCACACGAATACTTATATCTTCTTTTACCTCATGATCAAACTGTACATGAATATAATCTACAGCCGGATTTGGGAATAATCTAAATTCATTTAAAGGGATAGCCCATTCACCAACAGAAAAATTGGTGCTAATAAGGAAACCCGCATTTTTGACAAAAACATCGCCATTATTATCTACAATATTTACATCCCAAACTCCAGTTTTAGCATTCACAGGAATGACCATATCGGCGGAAAATTTGGTGGCACTAATAATATTTATGTTGCTTATAGTATTAATCACTTGACCTTTAATGCTTAACCAAACGTCAGAAATCCCAGCTGCTTGGGCATTTTTAAATTGGGCACCTGGAACATTGAAAACAACATTGGTTAAAGTTTTATTTGGTTGGGAGCCTGCCGGAACAATGGACATATTATTGGTATTCGTTCCTTGCATTACCATAAAACTGTTGGCTTTACTGTGCGTACTTCCTTGGGCAACAAAAAGATTGTATAGGCCAAGAGGTGCATGATTTGGAATAGAAACTACGGCACCAAGCATGTTTGAGTTTACAAAAGTTACTGTTCCTGAAGAAATGGTAAACGAACCTTGGGTTAAAACCAAAGTTCCAGAACCTTGGGAGGTAAAATTGGTATTCTGACCCGAAATAATTATGGGTAATGTTTGCCCACGGTTCCCAGCATTTGGGGATACATTTGTTATTCCTTGGGAAAATACAAATGGACTAAATCCTAAAAGGATAATTAAAATTCCTACTTTTTTCATTTTTTTAGAGTTTGTTCAATCAATAGTTACAAGATGTTAAAAATAGTCTTTTGGTTGCCTTTCCCTAATTTATCTCCAACTTATTATTCGCTCTAATTATTCAAGTATAAGTTTTTATAGTTTGCGGCATCTTTGGTTGAGATTGTGTTTTCCAGTATTTCCATTCTATAAATACCGTCCATTATCAGTCTTTGTTCCAATGGAATAGAATCTAAAATCACTTTTTCATGAATTTGCATTAACCAATCATCGTTTAGTTCAAGGATGGAATATTTTAATCTTTTATCCATAATTGATTCCGCCATATTTTTTTGAATTACCTGAATTAGAACCAAAACATAGCCTGAATAATTTTCATCCTCCTCTGTAAAGTTTGAATGATGTTTCAACAAAACATCGTAGGCTTCCCTTACCCTATTTGAATTAAAATAGACTGCTGCCAAGTTCAATATTCCATCCTTGTATTTTGGCGAAATTTTTAAGGCCTTTTGGTAATATTCTATGGCTTCATCAAAATCCTTATTTAAAACATGAACAGCGGCAATATTATTTATAACATGGATAATATTTGGATGAGCACGTTCTGCTTCTTCAAAAAGCAGCAATGCCTTTTTAGTATGGTTTTGATTTAATTCAGCCAAGCCTTCATAAAAAGAAATGGGAACTGAACTTGGATCCATTTTATAAAAAGAGGATTGCTTTACTTGCTTGGAAAGATCGGCCATTTGCAGCCATTGCCCCTTATTATTATAATCCAAAATACTTTTAGTAAATATTTCTCCCTTCCATTTTTCCAAGCCTATCCAAAAACCAAGAACTCCAATAAGAAGAAGTGTAAAAGGTAGAATCCGGATT
>CAKZNE010000343.1 GCA_937129395.1 uncultured Cryomorphaceae bacterium
GATGGTAGTTTTAAATCCGCCTCGGTTTAACCAAAAGGAAGCACTTTTTGCTGCAGCCGCGACAACAGAACTTTCTTCAATAGCCATTGGGAGGGTGTGAAGGTTTCCGTCAATTAAAAAGTTGGGAGCCACTCCATAAGGGGTGTAGAAATTCGAAATGGTATTTTCAATAAATTCGTCATGAAGCTTTTGAAGTTTCACATCGCTATTCCAATAGGTTTTTAAAACCTCAATTGCCTTTTCAGACTCCTTGAAATAATTGCTTATTAACCATTCAATTTTACCTTCTTTGGATAGTTTAGAGAATCCTTTAATCGGACTTGCCATGTTTATTTTATTAAGATTTTGCAAATATACAAAGTGTTATAACCCATTATTATTTTAATTTGTTCAGTGAAAATTATGTTAAAGTAGAATGGACAAGCAAATTAAATGTGGTCATTGCGCAAATTGGAATGATGGAAATGAAGAAAATTGCACCCAATGTGGGAAAATGATCAATGAGGTTTATCTAAAAGAAAAGGAAATATTATCAAAGGCCCAAGGAATGCGACTTCCATTAATTGAAATTCCTGAGGACGATAATTTCATAAAAAAGGGCCTGAAATATGGATTTCGTTTTGGGCAGCTTATTTTTTTCGCAATTATTTCTTTTGTGGCTGCCATGTCGGCTTCAACCGTTCATTAAAAGACAAAAATGTTCGGTTTTTCAAAATATTTTTGGATCTGCTCCTTGGTTTTCAGCAGCAACCAATTTCTAGAAAAGATGGGGAGGGGACTTAATATTACCTCCAGCTATTTAGATGATTTAGTTTGCCCGGGAATTGTTTTGGGAATTGCCCTTTTTGTCCAACAACAGTTTACTTATCGCAACAAAAACTTCCAACTTCCTATTTCCAGTTTTATCCTTTTTGTAGTATGGTATAGTGTATTGTTCGAATACCTTTTACCAAAATACGACAGCCGTCATTTTAGTGATCCTTGGGATATTTTAATGTATAGTTTGGGAAGTGTTCTCTTTTATTTTTTCGGAAATAAGAATTCTGGGAGTTTGTATTTTTTTAAGAATAATGAGGTTATTTAAAACCCCATTCTGGATTATTCCAAGTTTTATACTGTTCCGTCAACCTTTTGTTTAATCTCTTGGCAATGGTGGCTTTGCTTTGTTTTACCATTGAAAAGAAAACATATTGTCTTTGGTAAAAGGGGAATGGTGATTTTAAGGGAACAAAAAAATTGTCCATTAAAATCAACCCGTGGATCCCTAAATTTTTAGTTTTTCCAAATTCAGCCGTAAAAAAAGTTTGGGAAGATAATAGCTCTTTCTTAACGAGGTTTAATTCATAATCGAATACATTTCCAATTAAATTTCCCTTCCTTATTTGGTCAGAAGAATTGGAGTAAAAGAAGTAGACCGGACAAAAATCGAAGGTTTTAGAAAAGGATAATATCGTTTCCCGGTTTTCATTATAAAGATCTTTCTTCACTTTTTCCGCTTCCTCCTTATATCCATCTTTTTCAAGAGTGTGGATCTTTAAACTGTCCGTTTTCAGCCGAACCAAAATAAAGCTATTCTTCATTTTGTTCAATTGATCTTTGGCAATTTCCGAATCACTTTGTGCGCAAACAGAAAGGCTCAGAAAAAATAAAGCTAAAAGAGTGAGGAGTTTTTGAATAGTTCGTTTCAATGTTTTATTCTCGTTTAAAAAGTTTTTCTACCAAAACCTCTTCTTCGTCACCTCCAATAATTTTTAAAACATAGATTCCAGCACCAAGAGGAGCTAAATCAAAAAATAATTTATTGATCCCGGTTTTGGCATTTTGTTCTAAGATTTTAGCAACAAGTTTTCCATTCGAATCAAAAATAAAGGCTGAAACCAATTGATCTTTGTTCAATTCAAATTGACTAACAAGTTGGCCTGTAAATGGATTGGGGTAAGTGCCATTGATGTCATTTATTGTTTTAGGATTTGCCACCGTATCGGAAATCATACAGCCTCTAGAATCATTAATGGAAAAGATGATACTGTCTCCATCGCAAACACTATCTAATTCGGCAATATCTGAAAAGGCACTTCCATTAAAACTATAATTATAGGGAGGAATTCCGCCAGAAGGGTTTAGGCTAAACTTACCATCGCAAAAGGTTAAATTCCCGCTAAGGTTGCTCTGAACAGCAAGTTGGTCTTCATCTGGACTTTTTAATTCATTAAACCAGGTTCCATTTTGATTGTTCATTAATCCAAAAAAGCCCGAAGTCCAAACTGTTCCTGGTTCGTTGAATTTTGTCTGAATCCCAAAATAATCCCCCCATCTTTCATAACTGTCAGAATGGGCATCGACATAGTTTAAACCATCTTTTAAATAAGTCACATCCGAATATGATCCATCATTTCCATAATAAACGGCCGCCACTCCTGGAAAGTCATTTGGAGAAGCAAAATTAAAGGCAATCATGGTTTCAATATCACAATCCTCATTTCCCGTAAATGCAATATTAGGATACCCAAAATCCTTTACATTATCTGCAATAATATTTCCGGAAATGGACATGGAATTGGTTAATGGGTTTTTAATGGTACCATGATAAATTCCGGCTAGCCCTGTTGCAGGATTAACCGTGGTAGAAACATATTGGATCCAATCATCTCCGTTTGAAATAGCTCCAAGCACCCTTCCATCATTGGTTTGCAATCCTTTCGTAGGGTCCGATAAATCGGTGTCTGATTGTCGCCCATTGGGGGGGACTCCATAATTTGGACTTGTTTTGGCCATGCTAACACTTAGGCTCGAATTATCCAAAGTTCCTGTTACTTCCATTACAAAAATACTGTCGTTGGTGATATCGAAATTACGGTTGGATAAGAAAAATTGCCTTTTGGAAATATTATCCAAACCTCTAACAGCATGGAGATTACGCGTAAACTTTCCATTGTACTTAATATCTGAAAATAACTTTGTGCGAATGGTAGATGTACTATCATAACCATCCTGTTTGTTTAATTGCCAAATAATGGATCCATCAAAACCTACTTGCCAAGAAACGTTTGGGATAATTAGGTTGGCTGTTAGAAAGACTTCGTCTTTTGTAATGCTAATTGTTGGGAAATCTGTCCACCTATTATTGTTCAAAGGATTGCCAGGAAGTTCATAAACATTCCAGGGATCTCTAGGATCGTTGCTTGAGGAAAAGCAAATAATATAACCACTTGTTGCAGGGTCGTTATTTTTAAGGAAAACCAAAATAAAACGATCCGCTTCATGATCGTAAATCAGTTGAGGATCAAAATAATTATGGGCATTACTTCCTTTTCCAACAGATCTTAAGGAAAGAATATGTTTTGGAAAAAGGGTGGTGTCTGTATTGAGATCGTAGGCCCAAATAACACTATTTACTCCGCTTACTAAAATTCCTTCATTTGAAATAGCCAAGGCATTATCGTTAGGAATTCCCCCAGAATAATCGATCACTCTTCCATTAACCAAAGTAGAATATTTCGCAAAACCTTGTCCCACAATAGGCTGAGCTGCTTTGTTTTTGTTTTCTGGAAGCTGAGTATCTAAATTTATTGGGTATTTTTCTCTGGATTTAATTTTTTGCCGCATTAAAAAAGATCGGTAGCTTTCTCCATCTGGACTAGGAGCTTCCATATTTAAAAGCTTAGCATTAAAATCGGCATCCTCGGTTTTTGGATCGAAGGAATGTGATTTTTTTAGGGTGAAGCTATGCTCGTTATAGCTTATTTGGGAAAATGCGGTGAAGGAAAAAAGGCAAATTAGGATGGTGGATATCGATATTTTCACTTAGGAATTTTTATATTCTACCCTCAAATATAAAGAAGATAAAGCGGGAAATTAAATTTAAAACTCGAATGCTTGGATTGGGAATGAAAATTCGCGGAATAAAACTATTCCGGCAGCCTCATCAACAACCATAATATATGAGGAAAATAGAACTGATGGAATCCATAACCTCCAAATTTTAATTCGGCAATGGCCTCTTCTTTCGTCCAATTCATTTCTAAAATACGGTAAGCCGCGATAATGGCTCCGGTACGGTCAGAGCCATGCAAACAATGAACAAGAATTGGTTTTTGGGCGCTTTTTAGTAATTCAACTCCTTTCAAAATTTCTTTATGGCTGAGGGTCCAAGTGTTTATGGATAAATGTTCCAGAACCAAAGAATCATCTTCAATTAATGCATTATCTTTTTTAAGATGGCGAAGGTTTAAAACTGTTTTAAAACCCTGGTCTGTTAGCGAAAGCATTCCCATTTTAGAAGGTTGGGCTGCTCTATATACTTCGGTATTAATTTGATGAAAATTATTCAAATTTTCATGAGGAATAGCTTGAGCCCATTGTTTTGGCCTTTTGTTCGGGTTGAATTTTTTCCATTGCAAACTGGAAACAACCCAAACCACCGCAAAGCAGCAAAAGAGTCCTAAAAGAGATAGTAGAAAAACAAACATTGTTGTTTGGGCTATTTTTTTATTGGGAATTCAAAATTACCGTTTTTTGATTCTTTAATCTTTTAAGAGTATCAAAAGGTTTTTGAATTGGGCATTTGTGGTGTGTTGAATTGTGAATATGATTTTTCGGATTGGAATGCCAGGCTAATTTTATTGTGATTTTTGAATTTATCCTAGGCTCTTTTAAAATCAAATTTAAATCAAAGGTTCTTTAACTGCATTCTCCCATTGATCACATAAACCATAAGTTCGGCCTTTTTTGGATGGATTAATAATTTGAATAAAATCTGACTCAATCCAAAGTGAAATATACCTGTATATTGATCGGCTAGACATTCCCAAATGATCGGCCATTTCTTGTAAACTCACTTCTTTTGATTTTTTAAATAAAGAGAGTAATTGTCTTTGGATTGGACGAAGATCTCGTAAACTCAATTGCTGATTAGGCTGAGTTAGATCCTTCCATTTTTCGATTTCTTTTCTAACGCTTTTAAATGATCGTGCCATTCCAGAAAGGAAATAGTTTAAAAAGGGACTTAGTTCTGCTTTCTCTCGCGCCATATAATAATTGTGATTATCTCCAATGTTCAAAGCCTCATAATAGTCCTGAAGGTTTTTAGCATAATATTCTTCGAGAGAGTAAATCCCTTTTAGTCCATAGCCCATTTTATGTAATAATAGGGTTGTTAAAAGTCGCGCAGTTCTTCCATTTCCGTCATAATAAGGATGGATGGTAGCAAACTGGTAATGAGCCAATCTTGCCACAATTGGGACGGGGATTAGTTGATCTTTTATCTGATCATTCATCCATTTACATAAACTTTTCATAAGAGGCCCTACGTCTTTGGCTTCTGGTGGCATATATACTATTCCACCTGAACGTCCATCGCGAATCACGTTTTGACCTTCACGGTAGGGGGTTCCGCTCTTAGTTCCTTTTAAGACCAGTGAATGAATTTCCTGAATCCGTTTTTCGGTTATTTTTGTATCTGGACTGAATTGTGTTTCTATATAGGCCAATGCCTTGAAATAGTTTTTTACTTCTCGTTCGTCCCGCTCCTTTCCTGGAAATCCGCCAACATTACCCTGGGCGAGTTTTTCAACTTCAGATGCATCTAGGTTATTCCCCTCAATTTGTGTAGAATAATGAGTAGAAACTAGGCGAGCAGTTTCTCGAAGCGATGTAATTACATTGGGATTAACGGGTAAAACGTCAATTGCTTCTTTATGTCTTCCTATCTCCAAGAGTAGACCAGCTAGCTCAGGACTAATGGTGAAATTTGGATTGAATTCCATAGTTCAAGTATAATTAATTTAGGGTTAAAGCGCAAATAAAGTGTAAATAAAATGCAATTAAAGTGTAATTAAATTGTAAATAAAAGTCAATTGACAATGGCCAAGATTTCCTTTGGATCGGGCCGAATTCCAGTAAAAAAGGAAAATGATGGAGCGACACATTGGTGAAAGGCCAAAAAATTTTAAAACTCAAAAAATACGGTAATAACTGTATTGCAAATTTACAGACTAAGCCATTTCTTTGTTTTAATTAAAAATAAGATTTTATGAAAACAATATTACTTTCAATAGCATTGGTTATTTCAATTGGGGCTTCCGCACAAACCCTGGTTATTGACTCCATCCCAAATCCAGAATGTGTTGCTGGGAATCTTTTAGAACCTGGCCTGGCTATCAGTTCTACTGGAAAAATTTATTATGGTGGAATGAACCACAGTTTTTACTCTAGCGATATGGGAGCAACTTGGGATACAAGTACCTATAATTGGTTTGGGGGAATGTCTGTAGGTTCTGTAGAAATATCTCCAGTAAATGGAAATGTTTATTTGGGAGGAAACAGATTTGCCATGTCGGACGATGGTGGTGTAACTTATGAAAGCCAAGGGAACTTTACTTGCCTGGATATTTATGCAGCAGCAAATGGAAATGTGTTTGTCATTTTAGATGGTGGTTTATACCTCTATACCACTCCAGATTTGGCAGGTGGAAGAACGAGGATAATTGCCGATAATTCCAGTTTTCAAAACATTAGCGTTGGTAATCACGGAGAAATGTTCGTTGTAGGAAAGGAGAAAATTTATATTTCTTTAGATGCTGGTCAGACTTGGCAATTGAAAAAGGAAATTACATCTGGAAACAATGAATACCGCCATGTAATTGCCGGGGCAGGTGGTGATATTTTTTATGGAGAAACCAATGTCAACCTACATAAAACAGATACTACTTTTGGTCCAGATGTAATAGTTTCTTGCTATACAGGAGCCAATTCCATTAAAACCCCAAGTGGATTAATGTTTTTTCCAGAAAAACAAGATTGGTGGTCTTTCTCTTTTGATAATGGAGCCACTTTTGTAAAATATTATGGAGCTGGATTTGCAGCTTTGGTCAATGGCGCTACAGTACCCAGAATGTCTTTTCAAGAAAGAAATGTAGATGGACTAGCGGTATATAATGACAAGATATATTACGCTGGTGCAAACTGTGTAATCATTGTTTTATCTGCCGGGACCAACGTGGGAATTGAGGAAAACAAAACAGAAAATTCACTAGCTCTTTATCCCAATCCAGTTTCTAAAAACACGCCACTTTCTATTAAAGGAATAGAGCCTTTGGACCAACTAATTATTAGAGATGCCATTGGTAGAGAAATAGCTCGTAAAAAAGGAGTTTCTCAAATTAGTGTTCAAGATTTTAAAAGTGGAGTTTATACTTTAACTGTAATTTCAGAAAAGAGGAATGAAACGGTAAAATTCATTGTTGAATAAGGGAATTATTTAACTTTTGAGGTTTTAAATTTTATGTATGGGCTGTTTATCCTTTTACAGAAACAGAAACTACTGTATTTGCCCAACC
>CAKZNE010000344.1 GCA_937129395.1 uncultured Cryomorphaceae bacterium
CATTTTATTCACAAATATTAGATAGAATTTTAATCTCATTCAAATCCTTCCAAACTTGATGATCAAAACTTTGCGGTGAAATTCTAAATAGAAGGGATGACTTTCCATTCTTACAGAGCCTATGTTCTATGGTGAAATTCAAAACCAAAGGTCTTCTTGTAATAAATGTATCGTAAATAGTGGCCTTCCCTTTGAAATTCCCCCTTCCAGTTTTCTTAAAATCAACCATGGTTTCAGGTAAGACCAATCCTTTTTCTTTATTCACTCCACTTAATAAACCATCGTAATAAATACGAACATAATCTTCTATTTCACTGACAATTTGCTCCTTATTCAAATTCACTTTCCAGGCGAAAGCATAAGTCCAAAAATTTGGACTTGTAGTGTCATTCCAACCTCTAGGAAAACGTGCATCTTCCCGTCCTTTCAATTTAATCTCTGGGGCAAAATGCAAGGGGATGGTGAAAAACTCTTTTCCCCATTCTTCAGTGGTCTTTAAAAGTTCAACACTATAATCTACACCTAGTTTTTTAAGAACTTCCAAGGCATTGTTATTATTTGGGTTTAATTCCAATGACTTTTTATAATTTTTAATCGCTTCTTCTTTTTTTCCTAAACTTAATAGTGCTTCGGCATAACTGTCAAAAGCATTATCAAATTCGGGATACACTTCCGTACTTAATTTGAAAATTTTTAGGGCAAATTCTGGATTGTCATTTTGTAAATACTTATATCCGGCCATTATTAAACTCTGCTTTTTAGAATAGAATTTTGGGGAATCCTTGTTGTCCTTATAATATTGAAGTCCTTTTTCTATACCATCTTTTTCAATGGTTCTGACAGTAAACTTTTCCAAAGGGATTAAGGGTAGATCATAAGTTTTGTTTTCTAAAATACCAGTAATCGCAGTGGTAATGGAGGTGAGGTAAGCCTTATTGGTATTATTCAATAAAAGTATGGTAGATCCGCTAGAAGAAATCTTGGTATATAAGGACCTAAAGCCTCCAATGGAACCGCTATGTCCTATGGTCTCAATTTTTTCAGAAGTATTCCCAACGGCCTTATCCATTATCTCCCATCCATAGCCGTAGTACCCGCCATAACTAGGGTCAACAATATGTTTTTGGAAAAGAAGATCCATATACTTTTTAGGTAAAAGCTTTTCGGTTTCCAAGGCTTGATCCCACAAAAACATGTCTTCAACAGTGGAGTAAATTGCCCCAGCGGCATAAGCGCTGGACTCATCCGAAGCTTCTTCATTAAAATAACGATCGTAATATCGCGTATAACCAGAGGCTTGATTTTTCAATAAAGTACGATGCCAATGAAAGCCCGAATTTTTCATTCCCAATGGCTTAAATATCCTTTCATCCAAAAGCTCCTCATAAGATTGGCCAGAAACGGTTTCAAGAATGTAACCTAATAAGGTATAACCAGAATTACTATAATCAAAGCGATCCCCTGGAACAAATTTCAATGGAGCATCGGCAAATTGAGCTACCATATCCTTGGGACGATTGTATTTTTTGTCTCTCTCAGATTCCTTCTTCCCTAAACCTGCAGAATGAGTAAGAAGATGATGGATACTTATTTGATCGGCATTTTCTTTAGGATAATTTGGTAAATATTTAGAAATAGAAGTTTGTAATTCCATTTTCCCTTCATTCACCATTTGCAACACAAGCATTGCCGTAAAAGCTTTGGTTAAAGAAGCAATTTTAAACTTAGTATCAACCTCATTAGGAATATCCCATTCCATATTGGCTAAACCAAAACCTTTCTGAAAAATAACTTCTCCTTGGTCTACCACCAAAGCAGTTCCATTAAACATTTCATAATCTGCGAACAAGGACAACAAGTCGTTTATTTTTTCGCTTTTGCTGTTTTCCCCAATTTCTAAAGGGGATTTATTAAAAGCAAAAATACCTAGGATGAAAATAGGCAGGATTGCGATATGGATTATTTTTTTCATATTCTATTAAATGTGAATGTAAAAATGAACTGAGTTTCTTTATTGAAATCAAAGCTATTGGGAATACAGAAAGGAATTGTCAATTAGTTGTGAAAAGATTGTGAATGGATGTGAATTCTTCTTGGTTTGGTGTTTCAAGGATAGAAATTCAACTTTTATCCAGCTAGGTTTTTTCAAAAAAAAATATAACTTAGAAAAGTATTACCGGCTAGCCCGACAAATTGAGCTAAGAATTTTTAGTCAATGGCCATTTAAAGAAAAATTAAAATGGACCAAGACTATAATGAAAAAATAAAATCCCTAAAAGAACATGTCCGTATTTCACAACAACAAGCTGTTCTTTCTGTAAATACGCGAATGCTTTTTTTATACTGGGAAATTGGGCATTTTAATAATCTTCAAAAGGAAAAACTTGGTTGGGGAGCATCTGTTATTAAACAGATTTCTAAGGATCTAAGTTTAGAGTTTCCTGAGATTAAAGGTTTTTCTTCTCGAAACCTTAATTACATGGCTCAATTCGCAGAAAAACAGTCAAATACAAAAGTGCAGCCGGTGGCTGCACTTTTGGATAAATCTCAAAATTCAGAGCCAAAACCAGGCGAAATTGTAATTACGCAGCCAGTGGCTGCGCAAATTCAAAACTCCATTCATTGGACTGATTTTACAGCAAGCCCAATTTCCAAGGTTACCTGGTCTCACCATATGGTTTTACTGGATAAAACAAGGAGCAAAAAGGAGTACAGCTATTATTTATTGAGAACTATTTCGGAAGCATGGTCTAAGCGAATTTTAGGGATTAAAATTGAGCAACAATTATTTGAAAGTCAGGGAAGTCTGCCCAATAATTTTGATGATACCTTGGCAACAGTTCAAAGTGAATTGGCCAAGCAAACTTTGAAAGATAATTATGTTTTTGATTTTCTAAGTCTGAAAGAAGAGGCCTTGGAAAGGGAGGTTGAAGCTTCTTTATTAAAACAAATAACCAAGTTTTTATTGGAAATGGGAAAGGGCTTTGCTTTTTTAGGGCAGCAATATCAAATGGAAGTTGGAGGGCAGGACTACTATTTGGATCTTTTGTTTTTCCATACTCAGCTAAATTGCTATTTCATAATTGAGCTAAAAATAGATGACTTTAAACCTGAGTATGCTGGGAAACTTCACTTCTACTTAAATGCAGCAGATGATTTGTTAAAACAAAAGAATAATCAACCAACAATTGGGCTTCTCCTATGTAAAAGTGCCAATAAAGTTATAGCTGAATACAGCCTTAAAAGCAATGGTAAACCAATTGGAGTTGCAACCTATCAATTGCTACCGAAGGAGGAGAATTTAACTGCATTCTTAAGAAAATTGGAATCCTCTAAGATTTGATTTTTTAGTATCCAAATAACCTATTTCAAAATGTCTTCGGAAAACAAAAGTAGGGTGAAGGTTGGCTTAGGCATGAGTTCTTTAATTTCAAAGTTTCAATCGGTGGAAATAAAAAAAATGAGTGAATAATAATTTTTCAAGGAGAAGGAGATACCGGCCATTGTTTTATCCAAAATGCTCTTTAAAAATTACTGAATCCTCCCTCAACCAAAAACAGTATTTTTAAAATGTTAAAAACCGAAAACGCCAATAGCTTGGAAAGAAAAAGGCTGGATGATTTGGCAAAGAACCGAAAAAGGAAATATTGAAGGCGAACTTGGAATTGTAGATCATGATACCGCCCGGGTTTCTTTACACGGATTGGTTTTAAAATAACATTTCTTAAAACATTATTGCACTAAAAGCAACCTCTGCCCAATTCGAAGTGTGCTCTTTTTCCGGATGGAATTGGTTTTACATATTGACGCTATAGTAACACGATGCTTATTTGATATCCCGGAAAGGGTATCTCCTCGTTTTACAATATAAATTTTTCTTCGTTTTTTTTCACTTTCTAAGGCTTCTTCGTAAGTGTTGCAAATGGCAATCGTACTTTGTCTCTTG
>CAKZNE010000345.1 GCA_937129395.1 uncultured Cryomorphaceae bacterium
TAATAAACAGTCGTCGGGCTTGGGGAATGTATATTGATGGTTTTGTAACGGATCAATTTTCCAAAGAAGCAAATGATGAGGAAGAACTTAAATCTGTGAAAAAACGCCTTGTTTATAGACATATAGCTTGGTTGTACGCATTAAGAAGTCAGCTGCTAATAATTGCCCCTTGGGAACATGCCAACCAAAAAGGAATGTTGGGTGTTTATGGCAGAAGAATTAGAAAAAAGTTTGGGGTAGGACTTGTTGATGACGAAGTGACCAAAATTGAATTAAAAACATTTTTACCTAAAGAAGAATACAAAAGACTTATTGATGCTCAAAATACGGCTACTCAAATTATTAATGAGCAAAGCAGGGATTTAACAAAACTTCGAAAAAAGGATATAATCGAAGATTTCAGGCATATGGAATTGGAGAAGGTATTGTATGATTTTTATGTTCATCAGGGGAAATGCGAACGTATAAAGAAATTTCCCTTACCAAGGCTATATGCCAATGTGAGTCAGTATTTTGTAGGGATTTTTATTTTCACTTTACCCTTTGCCATGTCTTCCCTGTTTTATGGTTTGCACCCAGATGGACTTTGGTTTAGCATTCCTTTAAGCATTCTAATTTGCTGGATTTACTTAATTATGGAAATTGTTGGGGACTATTCCGAAAACCCTTTTCAGGGGATGGCCAATGATATACCCATGCTTTCTCTTTGTAGAACGATAGAAATAGATTTAAGAGAAATGTTGGGGGAAACAGATTTGCCGGAACCTATTAAAGCCAAAAATGGCGTTTTGATGTAGATTTGATTTGTATCAAGGTTAATACCTTACTTTATTCATTTTTCGAACAACCAATAAAACGGTTATCATTAAAATATTCCAAGAGCCAAAAAAGAACCAAAATTGAGACATGAATTCGGTTTCACAAGGAGGACAAGGAAAGCCGTCCTCACAAGGCTGGCAGTTTATTGTGAGCCTATCGTAAAAATATCTTCCTAGTAAAATAAAGTTCACCAGGATATAAAGAATGAGAATTTTTCTAGGTTTTGTCATGTACAAAAATTATGTTCTTTGTATTATTCAATCTTTGGGTCGTATACAATCGGAAGTTGAACACGAGTCCGGACTGTTTGATTTCCTTTAAGCCCAGGATTCCATTTGGGCATTTTCCTTAGGAGTTCTAAAATCTCTTGGTCCAGGTGAGCATCAATACCGCGTATTATTTTAAGATTACTCAGTCCTCCATTTTTTTCTACAACAAAGGAAACATAAACCTTCCCACGTTTTTTGAATTCGGAGTTCAAATTCTTACTAAAAAAATCATTTAGGTTATCATATCCCCCTGGAAAGCTTGGAAAAGTATCTACGACCGACCAGATTTTATCGGTTTCCTCCCCCTTTCTCAATAAGTTCACGTATTCCATTTTTGCTTGTTCAAAGGCATCTACAAAAAAAGTTTTTCCATATTTGGATACAATAGAATCTCGCATCAGTTGAAAATAACAATGGTAATAGGAACTTTCCTCCGTGTTTACGTCCAAAATGCTAACAGAATAGTTGTTTTTTAAATATCGGACGTAAAAATCCCTAAACTTTGGATCACCAATTTTACTGTCGATTTCAGCGCTTCTGATTTGGAAAATATAATTTTCAATATCCTCTCTTGCCAGATTTTGGCCATTAAAACAATCTTCATCTAAATTTTTAATTGTATCTAGTTGAGCTGTTAATGTAAAGGAGTTTAGGAAAAAACAGGCCAACAAACAAAGGGTAAAAGATTTTTTCACTTTGGTAATGTTTTGATTTTTAAAACTACAATATATTCTTGGCGAAAGACGAATGGATTTTTCGTTTCCTCCCGATTAGAAAATTTAGAACAACTAACTTACACCGATAAAATTTTAATGTTTTATGAAAATAAGCCTACTTGCTTTTGTTTTTTTTCTGCTTGCTCATGCAAATTTAACCAACGATTCTGGTTTAATTCGGAAAGAACAAAACTCAGACCAACAGCCCTTCAATCCCACTTTTTCAGATACTGTTCAACTTAAAATCAGCCCCAATAATTTCCTAAAAATCAAAGACCCCTATTTTAATGGTCACCTTTTTAAATCTGAGGATGGCATAAACTGGGATAAACTGAATTTGGGAATTCTATTGGAGAATTTTGATAGTGTTGTAAAAATGGATTCTACAACTACAAATAAAATTGCCTACCAAATTATGCCAAGCGGGATGCTTCAAACAAATGATTCGTGTATTTTCCTTATTGGAACAAAATCTACTTATGATAGCCAAGGAATCATTTTAAAATCTAATAATTTGGGAAGGACTTGGAAACCTACCGTGCACCCCGTAACAAGTACTCGGATGTCGCCACATGATTTAGTATTCTTAAGTCCAAAAGTTGCTTTGGCATTTTTTGGTGTAAATCAATCAGAATATATACAATACGGTTTAAGTCTTGATGCTGGGGAATCTTGGGAGTTTTTAAGGACAAAAACGAAAAGTATTGAAATCAAAAAAAGAAAAATAAGATTGGAAGTACAATTGGACTTAAAAGGTCAATTGATTCGAAAAATACAAGGAAAACTTTCAACCGATAAGGGAACAAATTTCAACCCGATTAACTTAAATCACCAATAACAACTTATGGAAATTGAACATAAACCTAGGGACCATAAAGGTTCATTTATACATCAAAAAGATTCTGAAATTTTAGCAGAGATGACCTACTCCAAAGCTGGTGATACGATGCTCATTATAGATCATACGGAGGTTTCTGAAAAATTGAGAGGAACCGGTGCTGGTGTAAAATTGGTGGAGTATGGGGTAAACTTTGCAAGGCAGAATCACATGAAATTAATGCCTCTTTGTCCCTTTGCAAAATCCGTTTTTGAAAAACGAGAAGATTTAAGAGATGTCTTGTAATTCTAGAAATTTCTAAACTACTTTTGCGTTCAAATATTTTTCATGAAAAATTTAGCTATTGCCATCCATGGCGGTGCAGGAACCATATTAAGAACTTCTTTAACTCCTGAAAAAGAAGAGGCCTATAAAGCAGCCCTTCAATTGGCCTTGGATCAAGCTTATCAATTATTGGAAAATGGTGCTTCGGCCCTGGATGCTGTAGAAAAAGCAGTTTCCGTTTTGGAGGACTCCCCACTTTTTAATGCTGGAAAAGGATCCGTTTTTACTGCCGAAGGAACACATGAAATGGATGCTTCTATAATGGATGGATCCAATTTGCAGGCAGGTGCAGTTTCCACTGTATCAGGAATAAAAAACCCTATTCAGTTGGCCAGAAATGTTATGGATAAATCCGACCATGTTTTTCTTTGTGGAAAGGGTGCTGAGGAATTTGCAAAGGCCGTTAGATCTAAAACGGAAACGAATGATTATTTCTACGATCAGCTGCGATATGATCAATGGCAAGAATTAAAAGGAACAGATAATTTCCAATTGGACCACTCCACCACCAAAGAGCAAAAATTTGGAACAGTTGGAGCGGTGGCCTTAGATGAAAACGGAAATATTGCAGCCGCAACTTCAACTGGAGGAATGACCAATAAAAAGTTTGGTAGAGTTGGCGACAGTCCGATGATAGGTTCCGGTAATTATGCCAATAATGAAACCTGCGCAGTTTCTTGCACAGGAAGTGGCGAGTTTTTCATTAGAGCAGTTGTAGCTTATGATGTTTCTTGCTTAATGGAATTTAAAGGATTAAGCCTCCAAGAAGCGATCAAGGAAGTAATTCAAAATCGCCTTCTAAAAATTGGCGGTGATGGAGGATTAATCGCCATCGACCGCCATGGAAATATTTCTTTGGAATTTAACACCGAAGGGATGTACCGTGGAGCGAAAAACTCTAAGGGCACAAATGAGGTTGCTATTTACGAATAGAAATTTCTATTAAATAAACTTTTCCTCTAAGGCTAAAACATGCACCTCTCTTGTTTCTAAATCAAAACGATCTCCATTGGAAAGAATATGCGTTTTTAGATTGGACATGGTCATGGGTGTACCTTTCTTAAGCAAGGAATGGGCATTATGTCCCAATCCATTTCCATCCATTACTATCACCATACCCGATCCTATAAACTGAAAATCTTTGTGATTCCGTATAATAATTCCAGTGTCTTCTGCCAATCCCACTCCAACTAAACTTGGATGAATTGCCACAGCTTCTGCCAATCTACCAAACCTTCCTCTACGTACAAAGTGGGTATCCACTACTAATTCGGGAATGAGGTTAAGGCCTTTTTTCATTCGAACGGCACCTTTGATAAAAGATTCAGAAGGGCTACCTCCGGCAATCATGTGATGCGCCATGGCCATTGCTCCAGCGCTTGTACCAGCAATAACACATTTTTCGTTTTGGTATTTTTTGGAAATTAACTCATGAACAGGAGTTCCTCCAATAATAGCTGAAATTTTTGATTGATCACCACCCGAAAACATAATGCAATCTGCTTCGGCAATCATTTGTAAGATCTTAGGATTTTCACATTTCGATCGCTTTTTAATTTTCGCCACCTGAACATTGGTGCATCCTAATTTTTTAAAAGCATCTTTATAATTTCTACCTACAATTTTTGGAATACTTGAAGCCGTGGGGATAACCACAATTTTGGCTTCATTCCCACCACTCTCATTTACAACATGATAAAGGATTCCTTCTGTAATAAAATCCATCCCTTCATGCTCATTTTCACCCTTGTCCTCATTGCCTCCAATGGGAATTAAAATACCTTTTGGAATATCCATTCTCTATTTTGCTGCTAATTCATTTTTCAATCTGCAAAAGTCCTATAATTAATTGAAAAAAAATCTATATTTAAGCAATTAATAAAGGGGTAATAGAATAAACTACTATATGGATATAAGAGAAATACGCGCACTGAGGGGGCCAAATTACTGGTCCACAAGAAGACACAAACTAATTGTTATGGTTCTAGACATTGAAGACATGGAACAAAGACCCACCAATACGATCGATGGATTTTTGGAAAGGTTGGAAAAAATGTTTCCTACTATGTATGAACACCGGTGTTCTGAGGGCGAAGCAGGAGGCTTTTTCAAAAGAGTGAAAGAAGGAACCTGGATCGGTCATGTTATTGAACATATAGCATTAGAAATTCAAACCCTTGCGGGAATGGATGTTGGTTTTGGTAGAACAAGAGGCTATGGTGAAGAAGGAGTTTATTCCGTTGTTTTTAGTTATTTGGAAGCTGAAGTAGGACGGTTTGCAGCCAAATCTTCAGTTAGAATTGCAGATGCACTTATTAATAATAAAGAATATGACCTTGCAGAAGATATTCAGGAAATGCGCGAAATTAGAGAACGTGTACGCCTAGGACCAAGCACGGGATCTATTATTGAAGAAGCAGAAAGCAGAGGAATTCCATGGATCCGATTAAACAAATATTCTTTATGCCAATTGGGATATGGAGTAAACCAAAAGAAAATACAAGCTACCGTAGCCAGTACAACAAGTAATATTGCCGTGGAAATTGCTTGCGATAAGGAAGACACAAAATACTTATTGGAACAAGCGGAAGTTCCTGTTCCAAAAGGTGAAATTGTACGATCGGAAGGTGGACTAGAAGATGCTGTAAAATATATTGGATACCCTTTGGTGATAAAACCAATCAACGGAAATCATGGAAGAGGGATTACCACAAATCTTCAAAATTGGGAAGATACACTAGAGGCTTTTCATGCAGCTAAAAATGTTTCCCGTTCTATTATTGTAGAGAAATATATAGTTGGAGAGGATTATAGACTATTGGTTATCGATTTTAAATTAGTAGCTGCTGCTAAAAGAAGTGCCGCTCACATTATTGGTGATGGAAAATTAACGGTTCAGGAATTAATTGACTTGGTGAACCAAGATCCTAAAAGGGGTTATGGGCATGAAAATGTATTAACCATGATCGAGGTAAATGACCTAACCTTAAGCATTTTAGAAGAAAATAATAAAACCTTAGAATCTGTTCTTGAAAAGGGTGAACATTTAAAATTAAAGGATACAGCAAACCTTAGTACAGGTGGAACGGCTGAAGATGTAACTGACATTGTTCATCCCTATAATATTTTTATGGCAGAGCGAATTGCCAAAATTATTGACCTAGATATTTGTGGAATAGATATTATGACCACCGATATTGGTCAGCCTTTACCCGAAACTGGCGGTGCGGTTATAGAAGTAAATGCAGGCCCAGGTTTTAGAATGCACCTTGCTCCTACCTACGGTTTACCTAGAAATGTGGCCGGACATGTTATGGACATGCTTTATCCAAATGGAGCTTCCGCCAGAATACCCATAGTAGCAGTTGCAGGTACAAATGGAAAAACCACCACCACCCGATTAATCGCACATATTGCCCGAATGCGTGGTTATAAGGTAGGTTATACCACAACAGATGGCGTATATATCCAAAACAGATTGTTAATGACAGGTGATTGTACCGGCCCTGCTAGTGCAGAATTTGTTTTAAGAGATCCTACAGTAAATTTTGCTGTTTTAGAATCGGCAAGGGGCGGTTTACTTAGAGCTGGATTGGGCTATAAAAATTGCGATATTGGAATTGTTACCAATGTAGCCCCCGATCATTTGGGTTTAAAAGGAATTCATACCATTGAACAATTGGCTAGGGTAAAAGGGGTAATTCCAGAAACGGTTTTCCCAGATGGCCATGCCATTTTAAATGCAGATGATGATTTGGTTTATGCTATGAAATCCAATGTGGATTGCAATGTTGCTCTTTTCTCATTGGATGAAACGAACCCAAGAATTGTTAGGCACGCCAAAAAAGGAGGGCTTTCAGCCGTATATGAAAATGGATATATCACCATTTGTAAAGGAGAATGGAAGATGAGAGTTTCCAAAGCTATTAATGTTCCTTTGACATTTGATGGTAAAGCAACTTTCATGATTCAAAATGTTCTACCAGCCGTCCTAACTGGTTACCTAAGAGGCTTTTCCATTGAGGATATTAAAGTGGCTATTGAGTCTTTTATCCCCTCACCTACCCAAACTCCTGGTAGACTAAACCTATTCCGTTTCAGGGAATTTAATGTACTACTCGATTATGCCCACAACGCAGCAGGACTTAGAGGATTGCAAAACATGATTTCTCAAATGAAGGGCAGTCCGAAAATTGGAATGATTGCAGGAATTGGCGATAGACGTCCGGAGGACAACCACGAAATTGGGGCTGTTGCCGCAGAGGCCTTTGATGAAATTATTATTCGACAGGATAAAAATCTTCGTGGAAAAACGGAAAAAGAACTTATAGAAATGATCCATGAAGGAATTAAATCTGTGGATCCGAATAAAAAGGTAACCATTATACCTTCGGAGGCAGAAGCCATTACACATGCTATTACCAATGCAACCAAAGGTTCTTTATTGGTATTTTGTAGTGATGTGGTTCCGGATGCTTTAAATCTTGTAATGAAACTAAAAGAAGAAGAAACCAAAAAATTGGCTGAAGCCTAAATAATTAGTTTTTTAGCATTTTAATTGCTCTACACTTGTAGAAATGAAATATTTCTCTACATTTGTAGAGCAATTTGTTTTTATATGAAAGCCTCAAAATCAGAAGAAGATTTAATGAATCGTTTATGGACTTTAAAAGAAGCCCACATGAAGGATTTATTGGAATCGTTTCCAGAACCAAAACCGGCAACTACAACTGTTGCTACCTTACTTAAAAGACTAAAGGATAAAGGTTTAATCGATTTTAAATCTGAGGGG
>CAKZNE010000346.1 GCA_937129395.1 uncultured Cryomorphaceae bacterium
CATGGTTTACCTGTAGAGCTTGGTGTTGAAAAGGAATTGGGAATTACCAAAGAGGATATTGGCAAAAAAATTAGCGTTGAAGAATATAACGAGGCTTGTAAAAAAGCGGTTATGCGCTATACTGATATTTGGAATGACCTTACCGAAAAAATGGGCTATTGGGTGGATATGGAAGATCCTTATATCACCTATAAAACCAAATATATGGAGTCGGTTTGGTGGCTTCTAAAGCAAATGTGGGATAAGGAATTGATTTATAAAGGATATACCATTCAACCTTATTCTCCAAAAGCTGGAACTGGATTAAGCTCTCATGAGTTAAATATGCCTGGCAGTTATAGAGATGTAAAAGACACTTCCGCCATTGCTCAGTTTCCTGCGATTAAAAATGAACAACTAAAAACCGTTTTTGGTGACGCTATTTCCAATGAGGATAGGGTTTATTTTTTAGCATGGACAACAACTCCTTGGACCCTCCCATCGAATACAGCATTAACTGTTGGGAAGAAGATTGACTATGTTTTAATCGAAACTTTTAATCCTTATACACACCTTCAACAAAAGGTAGTATTAGCAAAAAGTTTAGTGGGCAAATACTTTAAAGCCGAAAATGAAAATACGGCTTTTGAAGATTATTCAAAAAATGGGAAAAACATTCCATGGGCTCTTGTTTGGGAAGGAAAAGGTGCCGATTTATTGGAATTAAAATACGAGCAATTACTGGATTATGTATTGCCTTATGAAAATGCAGAGCAAGCTTTTAGAATTATTCCTGGCGATTTTGTAACAACAGAAGATGGTACCGGAATTGTCCACACAGCTCCAACTTTTGGGGCAGATGATGCCAAGGTTGCAAAAGATGCTGGAGTTCCTCCAATGTTGGTTTTGGATGACAATGACAATCCTGTTCCTTTAGTGGATTTGCAAGGAAAGTTTACCAAACACATGGGCGACCTTGCCGGGAAATATGTGAAGAATGAATACTATGCAGATGGAAAAGCTCCGGAAAGATCTATCGATGTAGAAATATCCATCAAACTAAAAGAAGAAAACAAAGCTTTTAAAGTAGAAAAATACCAACATAATTACCCGCATTGCTGGAGAACAGACAAACCGATTTTATATTATCCTATGGATAGCTGGTTTGTAAAAGTTACTGCCGAAAAGGAAAAATTGGTGGAACTGAATAAAACCATAAACTGGAAGCCAAAAGCAACTGGTGAAGGTAGGTTTGGGAATTGGTTGGAAAATGCCAATGATTGGAATTTAAGTAGATCTAGATATTGGGGAATTCCATTGCCAATTTGGTCCACCGAAGATGGTACAGAAAGAAAAATATTTGGCAGTTTGGAAGAGCTAAAAGCTGAATGTGATAAAGCGATGGCCGACGGTTTTATGGACAAGCATCCCTTACAGGATTTTGAACCTGGAAATATGGATGAAGCCAATTATGATGCAGTGGATATTCACCGAAATATTGTAGACACAATTGTTTTAGTTTCTTCCAAAGGAGAACCCATGAACCGTGAATCTGATTTAATCGATGTGTGGTTTGATTCTGGCTCAATGCCTTATGCTCAATTGCATTATCCTTTTGAAAATAAGGAGGAGTTCAAACAAAATTTCCCAGCTGATTTTATTGCTGAAGGTGTAGATCAAACAAGGGGTTGGTTTTATACCCTTCACGCTATAAGCTCTTTAATTTTTGATTCTGTTGCCTATAAAAATGTGGTTTCCAATGGTTTGGTATTGGATAAAAATGGGCAAAAAATGTCTAAAAGATTGGGCAATGCTGCTGATCCTTTTAAGACTATTGAAAAATTTGGAGCTGATCCCGTTCGTTGGTATATGATTTCCAATGCCCAACCCTGGGATAATCTAAAATTTGATGAAGACGGAATTGCCGAAGTTCAACGTAAATTCTTTGGCACACTTTACAACACCTATTCCTTCTTTTCCCTTTATGCCAATATTGACGATTTTCAGTGGGATGAAAATAAATTAACAAAGGCCGCAGATCGTCCAGAACTCGATCGTTGGATTTTATCCCGACTTCAGGTTTTAATAAAATCCGTGAAGGAAAGTTTTGAAGAATATGAGCCAACAAAGGCCGCAAGAGCTATTCAAGAATTTGTAAACGAGGAACTTTCCAATTGGTATGTTCGTCAGTGTAGAAGGCGTTTTTGGAAAGGCGATTATCAAACAGACAAAATTTCTGCCTACCAAACTTTATATACCTCTATGGTTACCATTGCAAAATTAGGTGCACCCATTGCCCCGTTTTTTATGGACAAATTGTATTTAGACTTAAATGCAGTTACTAAAAAAGAGAATTTTGAAAGTATCCACTTAGCAGAATTTCCAAAATTTGACGAGCGTTTTATAGACAAGCATTTAGAACGAAAAATGGAAAATGCACAAACCATCGTTTCTTTGGTATTATCATTAAGAGCCAAAGAAAAAATAAAAGTGCGTCAACCATTGCAAAAAATTATGATTCCTGTTGATAGTGAACAACAAAAAGAAGAAATTTTAGCAGTTGCAAGTTTAATTAAGAATGAGGTTAATATTAAAGACATTCAGATTTTAGATGATGCTTCAGATATCTTAATCAAACAGATAAAACCTAATTTTAAAACCTTAGGACCTAAGTTTGGTAAAGACATGCGTTTTATCGCAGCAGCAGTTAAAGAGTTTAATCAAGAAGATATTAACAAAATAGAAAAAGTTGGCAACATTGTTCTTGAAATTAATGGAAAAAATATTACTTTGGAACTCTCAGATGTAGAAATATCATCAAAAGATATAGAAGGTTGGTTAGTTGCAAATGAAGGAGCCTTAACAGTTGCTTTAGATGTTACCATAACTGAAGAGTTACGAAAAGAAGGAGTTGCCAGAGAATTGGTAAACAGAATTCAGAATGCTCGTAAAGACTCTGGTTTAGAAGTAACAGATAGAATAAAATTAACGGTTTTAAATTTCGAAAACTTACAACAATCTATTAGCGATAATAAAGACTACATCATGAGCGAAACATTAACAAATGAGTTGATTTTTGTTGATAGTTTAGAAAATGGTACAGAAATTGAGTTCGATACCATAAAAAGTAAAATATTAATTGAAAAAATGTAAGATTATGTCAGACGTAAAATTAAAATATTCAGAAGAAGACTTACAAGAGTTTAAAGCTATTATTGAGAAAAAAAAGGCA